>NZ_MWQG01000011.1:0-109557 GCF_002210365.1 Fibrobacter sp. UWH1 | reverse complement strand
ATGTAAAGATAGCCTACGAATGGGAATCGGAATCGAGAGAATCATCTAGCAAGGCTGCCTAAATGCTTCCACACATGTTGATGATGCCTCAAAGAAGGAAATGTATCATTGTTTCTTGGGGCGGGAGTAAGCGCTTCTGCTGGAGTTGGAAACTGGGATAATTTACTATGTCACCTTACCAAGGCGAGAGGGATTAGGCCATTGAACGGAGTTGCAGACAATGTTGTGCAGGGACGTTATTTAATTGATTTATATAAGAATAATTTTAATGACTTGACGCAGGATGTGAAATCTTTTTTGTATCAAAATCTAAAAAAATCGGCGTTAATTACATCTATTGCGGGAATAATTAAGCAATGTAATGTTGAAAGTGTTGTAACATATAATTATGACGATTTACTTGAGACGGAGTTAGGTGTATATTCTAACAACGTTTGTTATCCCATATATGGACTCTCTCGTGTGCCGAACGGTGTAAAGACTCCAATTTATCATGTTCATGGCTATCTTCCTAGAACAAAAAATGGAGCTTCCTCTATAATTGTACTTGGTGAGAAGGAATACCATGATATTTATCGAGAAAGTAATAATTGGGGTAGTGTTGAACAACTCCATGCTTTGAATAGGAATGTTTGTTTCTTCATTGGTCTTTCAATGACAGATCCTAATCTGAGACGATTATTAGATTTGTCTGCAGGAAACGATAGCGAAGTAGGACGTGTTCATTTCGTATTTTTGATAAGGGAGCCGAGCAGGCCTGGATATGAATCTTTTATGGAAAGAACAATGCGTGATTTTGGGATCAATTGTATTTGGTATAATAATCATAATGATTTGCCCTCACTATTGAATGATTTATTAACATGATTACCTTGTGAGGCCAAGTAAGAACATAAGTGAAAATGACGATTGTAATGCTTTAAAGAAAACTAAAAGCGATGTCGACGACTTAATGCCGACGACCTTTTCTTTTACTTACACCATTTCGCTTCCTTGACTCGCTTAACGGCATTCATGCCGTTTTTGTCGTAGCAGTAGTAGCCGCCTTCGCTAAGCTTTTCCCAGAGCAGGGTGCCGTCGCTTTGTCGCCAGCCCTGTTCTGTTTTCATTTCGTTCATTAGACCGACCAGGGTTTCTACGAAGCCGCCGGCGTTGTCGCCTTCGTCATCTTTTGGCATTGGCTTTTTCTTGTGTGCGTTTCCGTGAGCCTCCATTTGGGCCGCGTCCCTTTCGCAGACTTTCTTGTCGTCGTACTCTGTATAACTCGCTCTTTCGCGGGTCCCGATGGGTACGATGAAGTAGGATGCCCGTCCGGGGAGGCCGTACAGGTCCTTGCATTCATAGGTGTCCAGGGCGAAGCTGCTTGCGGCCATCACGAGGGCCAAAATCCATGCGAATTTCATGAGAAGTCTCCTTTTTTGTATTCCCCATAATCTACCTAATTTCGCATGCCATATTCTGACATTTTGAAGGGCTTGTCAACAGTTG
Organism: Fibrobacter sp. UWH1; assembly: GCF_002210365.1. Classification (NCBI taxonomy): domain Bacteria; kingdom Pseudomonadati; phylum Fibrobacterota; class Fibrobacteria; order Fibrobacterales; family Fibrobacteraceae; genus Fibrobacter; species Fibrobacter sp. UWH1. Next base: position 108,069 of record NZ_MWQG01000011.1, on the reverse strand, counting down.
TTTATTACGCATGTCATTCAACTTGTTAATGAATGCGATTTGCATGGAGTTCGGTGAAAGTTTTATCTGCTCTACAGAGACTATTTTAGATTCGCTAAGAATGCGGGCTTTTTCTTTCTCGAGCCGCTTATTTTCTTTGTAAAGGGTGCTATAGTTGCTAAGATTTTCTTCGTTGACCTCAATAGCGTATTCGTTTTCCCACAGGGAATTGAAATCGTTTATAATGTGTTTGTAGATTTCGCCGTTTCCGGACGTGGAAAAACTTGTATTCCATTCTTTGTTGGAAACTATTGCACCCTGAGTTAGATTGGAACTTCCAATGGAAATGCTGATAATCTCATCTTTCTTGAAAATGTATCCTTTGGTGTGGAAACCTTTGGTGCTGCCGTTGCAGCAGAACATCTTTAGTTTGATGTTTGAAAGTTTTAGAAGAGATTTTAATGCTTCAGGTTCTGTGAAAGAGAGATAATCTGTAGTTAAAATTTTTCCTTTTACGCCATGTTTTTCTAGGTCTAGCAGCGTTTGCATTAAAGGAGCCAAACCGCCACGAGTAATAAAGGCTACGCTAATGATGAATTCATCGCAATCAGCTAAAGATCTGTCCAAGAACGCCTGCATGGTATTGCCAGGTTCGTTGGATATGAATTGCGGGCGATATTCGATTTTAGATTCTATGGCGTCATCCCAATAGGCGGTTTTATTCGATTTTTCAAATTCAGAATAATTTGGAAGAGCCATGACTCACCTCGGAGTGTTCAAGAAAAACGTTCCTTTTCTTTGAACATAAAAGATAATTTAAAAGGGCTGACAACAAGTGTCAGCCCGGTCTTCAACCGAAAAAAGATTGGTTTTACACAGTAGATTTAGCCGACATCTTCCTTTTTAAGAGTCCGTTCGGCATCATCTAGCAGATCTTTTAGAGATTTATACTCATTAAAGGCTGTTTTTCGCCACTCTGTGTAGTCGAAGTTCTCTCGCTTTACCGCCGAGATAAAGTATTCTGCATCTACAACGCCCAAATGTTCAGTAAGGCATTTCATGCCCTTGTTGAGAATTTCCATGGTAGAGGGTGTTTTCACGTCTTTAGTTTCCATTGTAGTTGCCCTCCAGTTCAAAAAGAAAATCAATTGGATTGACAAGTTTCATTGTAGAACTTTTGTACTTCAAAAGCCTCTTGTCTGTGGTTAAAAAATAATCACATTTTGCAAGTTCTGCACACGCCACATGGCATGCATCCATAAATTTCACCCCAGTTGCAACAATTTCTGCTGCCGCATGCTCAATCAGAGTTCTTTTTCCGATGTCAATGTATTCCTTTGAATACTTAAAAAAATCTGCTATTGAACATTGTCTGTCAAGATGTGGATTCTTGAGATTCTCAAATTCTAAAACAAATGAAGTAACCAGTGATAAGTTTCCTTCTTTGATTTGTGATTGAACATGAAGTTTAGCTTGAGATTCTAAGGCAACACGGATTTGAGATTGGTTGTCGTAAGGACGATTATAACAACAGTTGTCCAGATATATTTTCGTCTCCCTTTCTGTCATATTTTTGTATTGGGAGCTCTACGTTGATCGTCTGGGGCCGGCCTCCCCATAGGGTTCCTGTCGCCAGGTCATGAACTAAGGCGACGACGTCAAGCAGAGAGTTTTACTTGCCCCACGCATGGGGATTACTCATTCACCCTAAAAGATATACAAAATTTTTTTACTATGCAAGGTGTGTGTTTTTTCTCTCAAAGAATTCATTTTCCATGTTGTTGCGTTCCCTTCCCGCATCGCGGCAACGATCGTGACGGCGCTTTCTGCGCCGGGCCGCCCGAAGAAAGTTTTTGACACTTTACTGTCAAAATCTTTAATTATATTTATTCCATGATTCATCACTCCTTGCGACAGTCGACATAGACTTGCAAAAGTCCGTACGTGCATTCGCGGCAAGGTTCATTAACCATCTGGTTGATGTTGTTGGATAGCTGGCAGGAGACGCAGCCTGCTCAAGAGCGTGAGATCGCCGAAATGTGCATCGCGCCAGGTAACGCCGAGGAAGACCCTCGCCAACAATGTGGCTAGAACCTCCAATCTCTACGCAATGTAGGGAACATCTTTATAATCAAAAAGAATGCTATCGACCATTTTCCCGGCGTGGGGAAATGGTGGTTTAAACGTACGGAGAATATTATGACAAAAAAGATTGTTATGCAGGTAGAATCTGAATATGGTGAAATTCTGCAACAGACTGTTGCAGTAATTAAACAGGCTCGTGTAAACGTTGCCCGTCAACTAAATGTTGGTGAAAACGCCGCTTATTGGGAAATCGGGAAAATGTTGCATGAACGCAAACTCGATAGTAAGCATGGAAATTCTGTTGTTCGTCGGAATATGAAAAATATTATGTACGATATTGTAACTCCGCTGAAAAAGTGCTACGGAGCGTAGCACTTTTGACATGGGGGCAAAATCTTTTTCTTTTAAGCCAAAATTTTGACGACAATCAAATCCTTTTCTATGCAAATGAGTGCGTTGCCAAGGGATGGACGCGTGATTTGCTGATAATCGCCGTGAAAATGCAAATGTATGAACGTGCTGCTCTTAACCGCCCTCAAAACAACTTCAAGGACACGTTGCCCGAAGGTCAGGCGGAATTTGCGAACGAAGCATTTCGCAGCACTTATAACTTGGGTTTCCTTGGAATTACAGAGCCGGTAATGGAGTTGGAACTGGAACGAAAACTTGTTGAAAAGGTTAGACAGTTCCTTTTGGAACTTGGAAAGGGCTTTGCCTTTATTGGAAATCAGCATGAGCTGGAATTCAACGGGAAAGCAAGCAGGGTAGATATGCTTTTCTTCCATAGGCAACTGAAATGTTTGGTGGCAATTGATTTGAAAGTGGGTGAATTTAAGCCGGAATATGTAGGCAAGATGAACTATTATCTTTCATTGCTTGACCGCCTGGAGCGCGGGGAGGGTGAAAATCGTTCGGTCGGTATTATTCTTTGTGCAACAAAAGATAATGTTGAAGTTGAACATTTAACGCATTAAGACCTTAGTTTTTTTGATGGAGAGTAGATTCCCGGCAATCGTACCCACCACGCGATCTTAGCGATAAGAGCGGATCACGGTGGGGATTTTTTTGAACGAATTACAGATTCTCTGGGAAGGCGAAGAATGTGCTAGGGGCGCATCCGAATATTTCTCCCAATTTTACGGCCATTTTCCTGGATACCGGACGTTTTCCGCGTTCCATTTCGGAAACGTTTTGCACGGCGACATTCAGTTTTTCGGCAAGTTGGGCTTGTGTCCAATTACATAGGCCTCTTGCGGCAACAATCATTTCACCGGGAGAGGATTTTTGGCATGTGTTTTTATGCAGGGTGGTTTCCTCAAATGGGACAAACTCCTCGTCATCGCCAAATTCTTCAATTTCCATGATGTTTTCTGGCTTATACTGCTTGTGAAGAAAGTTCAGCAGAACGGAAGGAATGCGCTTTGAGCGAATTTCAATATGGGGCTTTTTCACGACTACCAGCATAATAAACCTCTATGGTTAAAGACCCGTTTTCATTTTTCCAGCAAGCGACCCATTTGTAGGATAAATGGCAATGATATGTATTTTCTGATAATTTTGAGTAATTTGAAAAAGTGGGTTGCTCTGGTCCGCTATTTTTTAATGATTGTAACAAAATTTCAAATTTTCTACGTTCCTGTATGGGCATTTTGGCGGCAAGTCTTGCGACTTTCCGTTTCATTACCACGCTATACATGTTCACCTCCTTTAAATATAACCAGTTTTTGGTTATATGTCAATCCATTTTGTCAACTTGTTCCTTAAAACAAATTTTAAACCATTGTTTCGCGTTTTCCAGTTCCTCTCTTGTTCTTTTAAGAAAAGTTTCTTCGCCATCGTCTCCAGATTCTAGCCAGTCAATTCTGCGGGCGTAAATGTTTGCCTTGTAGATTGCTTTGTATGCCTGTTCGTAAACCTTCAGTACCTCCTTAGGTAAAGGCTCGAACTTGGTCCAGGTTTCTATCCGCCGGACATATTGTTTCCTTTAAATAAGTCTGAACATCTGGTTTAGCACCAGGCCTTCGGTGTTTGGGTTGTCTGTGATTCTTGAGGAAAAATGTCGAAAAAGATTTTGCTCGTAAAAATTCATCAGTTTCGGATGGTTTTCACATTCCAGAAATACGATGGTGCCGCCCACAAGGTTCTGGGCTTGCTGAATCGAGTTTATCGCAATGTTCAACAAGTGAGAACCGGAAATCTGAAGTTCCTTCGCAATACGAAAGTTCTTTCCCAGTTGCGCAATGAGATACCCGCTGGCGCTATACTCCTTTGTATTTGCATTGTACTTGCTGACACGTTCAACCACCTTTCGAGCGGTTTTGCTAAGAACCTCGCTACGGAATGTGACTGGCTTTACGGCAAGAGCGAAATAGCCGACAAGATGTTTGTCGCCATCATAAACGCAATAGCTCACAGACTGTTTCTTTCGTGAAAAAGAAATGGAATTATTGAGCAGAAAACGCTCTACATCTGCATTGGGACCACACGAAAATGAACCAAAATCCTTGTAGATTTGGTCATCCGGTAGAAGATTTTTGCCTTTTGCGTCTAGATATTGTTTGAGATTGATGACGGTGTAATTATTACCCATTATTTCCTTGCTTTGACATAAAAGCAAGGATTTCCTTGGGGTCCGTCACAAATCTTGCGATTTGGGGAATGGGTTTCTGGGCGTCGCGTTCGGCGGCTTCGAGCTGGTCAGCGAACCGCTGAGTGCTTTCGGCGTCAAACACGAAATTGTGCGTAATGCTAGAGGTTGCCATAATTTCTCCCTGACTTTGTGCCTTTGGTGCCCTACGTTGATCGTCAGGGGCCGGCCTCCCCATAGGGTTCCTGTTGCCAGATTGTATGTTAAGGCAACGACGTCAAGCAGAGAGTTTTACTTGCCCCACGCATGGGGATTACTCATTCGTTCTAAAAGATACACAAAACTTTTTGCCCGTGCAAGGGGTGGGGGTGTCAACAGTTGTTTGCAAAATGTAGTTCTATAAACGTACATTAACAACGATAGAACCCACCACGCGATCTTAGCGATAAGAGCGGACCACGGTGGGTCTTTTTTATTTGAAGACTTATTGACGTTCTTAATACCAAATTCTACAACCATAAAAAAAGACCAGGAAAAATCCTGGTCCTTTTGATTTAGAGCGGAAAAAGGGTCTCGAACCCTCGACATCGACCTTGGGAAGGTCGCGCTCTACCAACTGAGCTACTTCCGCGTTGTTTTGTAATGTAGTAATTTTCTATCATTGTGTCATCTCGTATTGGGGATTATTTATGTCAAATCGTATTGTTGTCGGCGTTTTTGCGGGTGTTTTGTTCGTTGTGGGTTCTGCTTTCGCAGAAAAGTCCATGTGGGACAAGTTTAAGGATTTCTTTAGCCCTACGGAGTCTTTTGACTGCCAGGGGCCCATTTGCGACGAGATTCATGGTCTGGAGTCCAAGATCAGCAAGGTGGAGGGGAAGTATTCCCGCGAACGCCGTCCGGCGAACAAGGAACGGTACAAGAAGGAGCTGGTGGCCCTGGGCGCCTCCCGCGATTCCCTGATTGCGGTGTACAAGAGCCAGCCTGCGGCAAGCCCGAGTTCGTCTGCGGCGATTCCGACGCAGCTTGCGGCACCTCCGAAATCATCGGCGGCAGTTTTGAGTTCTTCTTCTGCGGATCTGGCCTGCAGGGCCGATACGGTCTATGTGCGCGACACGGTGGTGGTCCACGATACCTTGTATGTGGTGGTGACGAACAAGCCTGCGGTACCTGTTGCAGAACCCAACCCTTAGGTTGTATATAAAGTATGCGTTATTCCACCGTCGTCCCCGCCAAATTTATTAGCCGTCCTAACCGGTTTATTGCCCATGTAGAGTTGGGTGGGGTCGATACGGTTGTCCATGTCAAGAACACGGGGCGTTGCAAGGAGCTTCTGGTTCCCGGTTGCACCGTTTATCTTGAGAAGTCGGAGAATCCGGCCCGCAAGACTCCCTACGACTTGATCGCTGTCGAAAAGGGGGACCTGCTGATCAATATGGATAGCCAGGCGCCCAACAAGGTGGCTGCCGAGTGGATCCGCGCCCACGGAGAGATTTTCCCGGGTATCACCTTGCTCCGGCCGGAATTTACTTATGGCAAGTCCCGTTTCGATTTTTATGTGGAGTTCAGCGGCCGAAAGATGTTCGTGGAGGTGAAGGGCTGCACCCTGGAATCCGGGGGCCACGCCAAGTTCCCCGACGCCCCTACGGAACGGGGGGGTAAAGCACTTGACGGAGCTGGCGGATATTCTTCGCCATGGGCATCGTGCCGAAGATGGTACCCCTTACGAATGTGGCATCCTGTTCTTGATTCAGATGAAGGGTTGCCGCAAGTTTTCGCCTAACGTAGAGACTCACCCTCAATTTGGAATAGCCTTGAAGGCCGCCCGGGATGCCGGCGTCAAGATTTTTGTGTATGATTGTAAGGTAACGCCGGATACTCTCGTACACGACGCTCCTGTGCCACTGGAAATCTAGGAGGTTCACCATGAATCCGTTTATGAAAATCGCCATCGACGAGGCCCGCGTGGGTATCGAGCATAAGCATGGCGGCCCTTTCGGGGCTGTTGTTGTCAAGGATGGCAAGGTGGTGGGTGCCGGCCACAATCAGGTGCTCAAGAATGCCGACCCTACTTGCCATGGCGAGATGATGGCCATTCGCGACGCCTGCAAGAACCTTGGGACTTTCGACCTGACGGGTTGCGAGATTTATACCACGGGGTACCCTTGCCCTATGTGCATGGGGGCCATTCAGTGGTCTAACATGACCAAGTGCTATTATGCCTGCAACCTGGAAGATACCGAAAAGATCGGGTTCCGCGACGACCAATTCTACAATAATCCCCTGAAGCCCGAGGAGTGCGACCGCGCCGAGGGTCTGGTGCTTTACGAGGAATATGTCAAGAGTACGGATGTCCGTTACTAGGCTAAATTGGGGGCTTTTGTAGGCGGGGCGGTTTGACACCGCCTTTTTTTTTGACTATTGTTTTTTGATGCAATGAAAAAGTATGTTTTCTGTTTGGTTTTGTTGAGTTTCTGCCTTTCTGCGTTTGCAGAGAAGGTGGTGCGCGTGGGGTGTTTCGACTCCCGTTTTTGCCACAGGGATGAATTCGGGCGACTTTCCGGCTATGCGTATGAATTCCAGCGGGATATCGCCACTTACACGGGCTGGCGTTATGAGTATGTAGAGGATAGCTGGCCCAACTTGTTCCAGATGCTCAAGGAGGGCAAGATTGACCTTCTGTCGGATGTGTCCTTTACGGAGGATCGCACCCGCAGCATTCTTTTTTCGTCTTATGCCATGGGTGTAGAAAAGTACCTGCTTTATGCACCCCTGGCGGCGGGGGCCTCCTTTGCCGATGTAAGGAATCTTGAGGGCAAGATTGTGGGGGTCAACAAGGGGAGCGTGCAGGTCGGGATTTTCAAGAAGTGGGAATCCCAGATGGGAATCAAGACAAAGATTGTGGAACTGGTCGATGACGAGTCGGTGCAGGCGGCCATGCTCAATAGCGGCAAGCTGGATGCCATTGTCAGTGGCGATGCCTATGAGACGGTTGAGCAGATGGTACCTCAGACGGAAATTGGTTCATCTGATATTTTCTTTGGCGTCAACAAGAAACGCCCTGACCTTTTAGAAGAACTGAACCGTGCCATGGCGGCGGTGTTCAGGACCAACGGCTATTACACCCAGGATCTTTACAAGAAGTATGTTGACAATCTCAGGAACAACAAGTTCCTGGACGCAAACGAGCTGGAATGGCTCAAGAAGCGTAGGACCATCAAGGTGGGCTACCGCGACAACTACATGGCCTTTTGCGCCAAGGATGAAAAGACGGGGGAGCTTAAGGGGGCGCTCAGCGATTATCTGAAGATGATGTCTTCGGTGTTCAAGAATGCCTCTATAAAGTTCGAACCGGTGGCTTTTGCTTCGACCCAGGCTTCGCTGGATGCCTTGAAGCGCGGCGACGTGGATTGCGTGTTCCCCATCAACCTGGATCCGTACGATTCCGAAAAGGCGGGGGTCCTTTCTACGAAGTCTTTTGCCGGTACCGACATGTATGCGATTGTCCACAAGGATAACTACAAGAATTTCTCTGTGGTGAACGAGAATGTGGTGGCGGTCAACAGGGATAATCCCAATTACGAAAGTTTCTTGCAGGTACACTTCCCCAAGTGGAAGCCGGTCATTGTGGCGACTACTGACGATGCCTTGAGGTATGTTTCCCAGAAGAAGGCCACGACGCTTCTGGTCAGCAACTTCCGCATCAAGCATTTTGAGCGCAAGCTGGACGAACTCAACTTGTTCGGGATCGCCACCAGCCATATCATGAAGCTTTCTTTTGCGGTTAGGAACGACGACCTGATCCTCTACTCTATTTTGAACCGCTGCATTTCGCTGATTCCCAGGGAGGAACTGGATGCGGCCCTTACCAGCAGCGCCCTGCAGGATTACAATACTTCGTTCCTCGACGTGATCAAGCAGAACTATCTGACTTTCATGATTGTGGGTGGTTCTGTTCTGTTTGTGATCGTGGTTCTTTTGGTTCGTACTTTCAGGTCTGAGATGAAGTACAAGAAGGCTAACCGTCAGCTGGAAAGTAGTTATGACCATCTGAAGATTGCGTTGGCTGCAGCCCAGGAAGCAAGCCGCGCGAAGACCACCTTCTTGAACAGCATGAGCCATGATATCCGTACGCCCATGAACGGCATTATCGGTATGACGGCTATTGCGACGGCCCACCTGGATGACCCTGAAAAGCTGAAGGATTGCCTCAAGAAGATTTCGGGGGCCAGCGACCACCTGCTTTCGCTGATCAACGACGTGCTGGATGTTTCTCGAATCGAGTCGGGCAGAACCACCTTGAACAGGGAAGAATTCGCTATCGACAAGATGTTCATCGACATTACCAATATGGCCCAGTCCCTGGCTAGCCAGAAGCATCACAACTTCGTGGTGGACTACAGCGGCCTGCGGAACATGAATGCCGTGGGCGATCCCCTTCGCCTGCGCCAGGTGATTCTGAATATTCTTTCTAATGCAATCAAGTATACACCCGAGGGCGGAACCATCAAGGCCACGCTTTCGGAACTCCCGTCTTCGACGATCGGCTTTGCAGATTACTTGTTTGTCTGTGAAGACAACGGCCTGGGCATGGATCCGAAGTATCTGGAAAAGATTTTCGAACCTTTCTCCCGCGACGAGCTCGACGAAAACAAGAGGGCTATCCAGGGGACCGGCCTGGGGATGTCTATTGCCCGAAGCCTTGCCCGCATGATGGATGGCGATATCAGGGTCGATAGCGTTCTGGGCAAGGGCTCCAGGATCGAAGTTCCCTTCAAGCTGATGGTCGGAAAGGAACAGTCCGCCGGCTCTGTCGACGACGTTTCGCTGGATCAGCTCCTGCAGAAGGATTTCTCGGACAAGCGAATTCTTATTGTAGAAGACAACGAACTGAACATGGAAATCGCCAAGGAATTCTTTGCGACGACGAAGATCAACTTCGAGACCGCCTGGAACGGCAAGGAAGCCTTCTCGATGTACGAGGAGCACGACGCGGGATATTACGACATGATCTTCATGGATATCCAGATGCCTATGATGGATGGACATCAGGCCACACGCGCTATCCGTAGTTCCGGAAAGCCTGATGCGACCACGATTCCTATTGTGGCCATGAGTGCCAATGCCTTTACCGAAGATATGGAAACTTCCAAGCGTTCGGGCATGAACGACCATATTGCAAAGCCCATCAACGTGTCCAGGTTGGTGATGCTGATGGAAAAGTACCTACGATAAAACCCCGATTTTCTCGGGGCTTTAGGTTTAAGCTTTTTAGGGCTGCGGCTCTAGGGGTTGTTGCTCTAGGGGTTGTTGCGGAAATCTTCGATGAGGCAACAGCTGATGCTTACGTCTGTCTCGTAAGGGGGGATGTCTTCTCTCTTGACCCACATGGCTTCTGAAAGTTCTTCGGCCTGCATGTGGATGGTATCGTCGCCATCTAGTTCTGCGGTCCAGCCGGCGATCAGCGAATCGCTGAAGGGCCAGGGCTGACTTCCAAAGTACTTCAGGTTCTTGATTTTGACGCCTGCCTCTTCCATGACTTCGCGGTGGGCGGCCTGCTCCAGGGATTCGCCGATTTCTACAAAGCCAGAGATCAGGAACAGTCTGGGGTTGGGATTGTCGATGTTGTGGGCCATCAACAGCTTGTCGCCGTTACGGACCGCAACGATAACCACCGGCGAGATTCGCGGGTAAACCGTGTTGCCGCACTTGGGGCAGATAATGCTGCGTTCCCTGTCGCCGCGGATGGTGACGTTGCCGCACTTGCCGCAGAACTTGTTCAGGGATTCCCAGTGGGCGATGTGGGCTGCCGTGGCGCCACCCATGCGTTCCAGGGGGCTCATGGTTCTAAAGCTGCGGTTGCCCATGAACTCGAAGCCTTCGGGGGCTTCGTAGTCTTCGGCCACCTGCTGCGTAAAGTAGGCGCGACCGTCGATGTTCAGCAGGTAATGTCCCTCGAAATCGGGAATCTCGCTGACGGTGGGAATGGCGTAGCCCGAGGCGGTCTTTTTCAGAAGGCTCTTGCTTCCGTTATAAAGTATGCAGTAATCGTCTGCTTTCGGATCCTGGATCTTAAACTGGTTGTCGAGAACGTGGGGGGCGATTTCGTGGATCATTCTAGTATTTACCGATAATCTGATTGCGTCCGTTAGACTTTGCCGTGTAGAGTCGTTCGTCTACGACGGTCAGTATCTTGTCGTAGTTGGTAAAGTTCGGGTTATAGCAGTCGATAAAGCCGCCGCTGATGTTGATGCTTACGTTGGGCTGGTCTTCGAACTTTATGGCCGATACCCTCTTGCGGAAATCTTCGGCCTTGGCCATGGCGCTGGTGTAGTTGTCTTCGCAAATCAGCAAGATGAATTCTTCGCCGCCGTAGCGCACTGCCATTTCGCCTTCTCTGTTGCAAATGTTCTTGGCCAGCTGGCCGATGCTTTCGAGAACCTGGTCGCCGAACAGGTGGCCGTAAGTGTCATTGATCTGCTTGAAGTAATCGATGTCGAACATGAGCAGATAATATCCGGCAGGGCTAGAGAGCACCTGGTTGCGGATGCGCTCGATAAAGATGCGTCGGTTGTAAAGCCCGGTAAGGGGGTCGTGGGTCGAAAGGTAATCCAGCTTGGCGATGACTTCGTCTTTCTTCTGGCGTTCCAGGTGGTACGCCTTCAGCAGGTAAGACACCGTGGTAAAAATCAGCAGGGCCATGAAAACGAAGGAGACCACCTGATCCAGGATGGTGTCGAAGGGTTCCAGGGGCGGCGAAAGTTCAGGATTGTACCAGTCGTAGAACAGTATGGACGTGTAGAGAATCAGGGAATAAATGGCCATGATTACACGGGTCCTGAAATTTGAAATCAGCGACGTGATCAGCAGACTGGTAATACAGTAAAAGGGCATGCCGCTGTTCAGGCCGCCGCAGATAAAGAACATGGGCGGCAGAATCAGGGTGTTCAGGGCGAAGCACATGGCCGAATAGCAGGCCTGGTGTTTCTTGGTCATCTGGGCCACGATGGCCAGGATCACGAAGTAGAAGGTGATGAAGGCTGTGTAGATGGCGGCGACTTTACCCAGGTCTTCCATGGCCGTAAAGATGGCTGAAGCGATGGAGGCCATAAAACAAAAAAACAGCACGCCCCAGAAGGTCACGCTTTCGAATGTCTCGTGGATAAAAGTCTTTTTGATGAACTGAAGCATCTACCCAAATATAAAAGTTTGGGCCCCGAAAAAAAAGAAAGCCTCGTCACAAGACGGGGCTTCTTATAGTCTAACGTGGAACTATTTAACGGTTCACTATTCCAGGTAGGTGTAGCCGTAAAGGCCGGAACGGTAGATGTTCAGGAATTCCTTGCCTTCCTTCACAGAGATCTTGCCTTCCTTCACGGAACCGGTCACCCAGTTTTCCATGGTCTTCACCAGGGCCTTGTCGCTGAAGTTCACGTAGTCCAGCACATCTTCAACAGATTCGCCGTCGATGATCTTGTCGATCTCGTAGCCGCCCTTGTTGTCGCAGACAATGTGGACGGCGTTGGTGTCGCCGAAGAGGTTGTGCATGTCGCCGAGAATTTCCTGGTAGGCACCGACGAGGTAAACGGCGATGTAATAGGGATCGTCCTTCTTCAGCTTATGCAGGGGAAGAGTGCGGGCCACGTCACCACCGCGAACGAACATGCCGATCTTACCATCAGAGTCGCAAGTCACGTCCTGGATGGTGGTTTCGACAGTAGGTTCTTCGTTCAGGCGCTGGATGGGCATCACCGGGAAAATCTGGTCGATAGCCCAGCTGTCGGGCAGGCTCTGGAACAAGCTGAAGTTGCCGAAGTACTTTTCGGCCAGCAGGCGGGGGAGTTCTGCCAGTTCGTACGGAGCATGGCGCAGTTCGCTTGCGATCTGGTTCACTTCGCGGGCGATGCTCCAGAACAGTCGTTCGCTCATGGCGCGGGTAGGCAAGTCGTAGTCGCCCACCTTGAAGCCGTTCAGAACGTCATCGTTCAGCTGCATGGCGTCGTGCCAGCTTTCCAGCAGGTTCTTGGGAGTAAGACCCTTATAGATGCTGTACAGGTCCTTCAGTGCGTCGGGAGCGTCGTCACCGATTTCATGTTCTTCTTCGTTGAAGAAGGCCTGACCTGCAGTTTCCAGAATGTTGAACACCAGAATGGAGTGGTGTGCTGTAAGGGCTCGGCCAGATTCTGCAATCACGTTGGGGTGAGGCAGCTTTGCTTCCTGGCAGGCTTCGTACAGGGCGTACACCACGTCGTTGGCGTATTCCTGGATGGAGTAGTTCACGGAGCTGGCGTTGGAACTGCGAGTGCCATCGTAGTCTACGCCGAGACCGCCACCAACGTCCACGAATTCAAGGCCCATACCCATCTTGCGAATCTGCACGTAGAACTGGGAGACTTCACGCAGGCCGCTCTTGATGTGGCGAATGTTGGTAATCTGGCTACCCAGGTGGAAATGGATCAGCTTCAGGCAGTCTTCCATTCCTTCTTCCTTGATGTAGTCCAAGGCTTCCAGGAGTTCAGAACTGTTGAGACCAAACTTGCTGTGGTAACCACCGGATTCTTCCCACTTGCCGCTGCCGGAGCTTGCCAGCTTGATGCGGACACCGATGTTGGGGCGGATGCCGATGCGACGGGACAGTTCCACCACCAGGTGGAGCTCGTTCATCTTTTCGACCACGATAAAGATCTTCTTGCCCATCTTCTGCGCAAGGAGAGCCAGTTCGATAAAGTCTTCGTCCTTGTAACCGTTACAGATAATCAGTGCGTCCGGATTATCCATATTGGCAAGCACGGCGTGGAGTTCTGGCTTGGAACCTGCTTCAAGACCGATGTTGTACTTCTTGCCATGACGAACAACTTCTTCCAGCACGGCGCGCTGCTGGTTCACCTTGATGGGGAACATGCCGTAGTAGGTGCCTTCGAAGCCGTATTCCTTGCGGGCGTTGTTGAAGCATTCGTTCAGCTTTTCGATACGGCTGTCCAGAATGTCGGGGAAACGCAGGAGCATGGGAGTGGAAACGTCACGGATGGACAGTTCCTGTACCAGCTCGTAAAGGTCAATTTCGCAGCCCTTGTCCTTCATGGGAGAAACAGTTGCGTGGCCCTTGTCGTTGATGTCAAAATAGTTGACGCCCCAACCGCGAACGTTGTACAAATCGCGTGAGTCGTCGATACGCCATTTCTTCATGATCAAAATCCTTTGGATTTTGAGGTTTGAGGTTTGAGGTCGTTCGCTTCGCTCTCTTTGAGGTCGGGAGCTTCGCTCCCTTTCAGTTAGATAATCGCGCCTTTGGCGCCTAATTATACCTCATACCTGAGAGCGGGCGTCGCCCGCGTCCTCATACCTCATACCTAATCAACGAGAACCGGGTTGAAGTCTTCCTGCCAGGGGAGGCCGTACTTGTTCAGTGCGTCCATGTACGGATCCGGATCGAATTCTTCAACAGTATGAACACCCGGGGTAGTCCACTTGCCGGTGAGCATCATGAGTGCGCCGCACATAGCGGGAACGCCGGTGGTGTAGGCGATTGCCTGGCTGCCCAGTTCCTTGTAGCATTCCTGGTGGTCGCAAACGTTGAACAGGTAGTAAGTCTTGGGCTTGCCGTCCTTGGTGCCCTTGAAAATACAGCCGATGTTGGTCTTGCCCACAGTGCGGGGGCCGAGGCTTGCCGGATCCGGAAGGAGTGCCTTCAGGAACTGGATAGGAACGATTTCCTGACCGTTGAACATGATAGGATCGGTACGCAGCATGCCCACGTCTTCCAGGCAGCGCATGTGGTCCAGGTAGCTCTGGCCGAAAGTCATGAAGAAGCGGATGCGCTTCACGCCCGGAATGTTCTTTGCCAGAGATTCAATTTCTTCGTGGTGCAGGAGGTACATGTCCTTCTGGCCCACTTCCTTGAAGTTGTATTCGCGCTTGATGCTCATGGCCGGAATTTCAACCCAGTGGCCCTTGCCGTTAGCGTCGGTGTCCCAGTAGCTGCCCGGAGCGGAAACTTCGCGGAGGTTGATTTCCGGGTTGAAGTTGGTGGCGAACTTGTAGCCGTGATCACCGCCGTTGCAATCCAGGATATCGATTTCTTCGATAGTGTCGAACTGGTGCTTCAGGGCGTAGGCGCAGTAAGCCTGGGTAACACCCGGGTCAAAGCCAGAACCGAGAAGTGCGGTAAGGCCCTTTTCTTCAAACTTCTTGGCGTATGCCCACTGCCAGCTGTAATCGAAGTAGGCGCTAAAGCCTGCTTCCTTGCAGCGCTTGTCGTAAACCTTGCGCCATTCCGGATCGTCGATGTTTTCCGGTTCGTAGTTGGCGGTATCCATGTAGTTCACGCCGCATTCAAGACATGCGTCCATGATGGCAAGATCCTGGTAGGGGAGTGCGATGTTCATCACCAGATCAGGCTTGTATTCCTTGATCAGCTTCACCACGTTTTCGGCCTTGTCGGCGTCAACGGCAGCGGTGGTAATCACCGTCTTGGAGTTCGGACGAATCTGTTCGGCCAGCTTTTCGCAGTTTTCGCGATGGCGGCTTGCAATGCAGATTTCAGAGAAAACTTCGCTGACGGTGCAGCACTTCTTGATAGCGACGGTGGCAACGGCGCCACAACCGATAATCAGAGCTCTTGCCATTTTTTTGTTTTTCCTTTTTGAAAAAATGAACGTGCAGGGGCGGCGACCCCTGAAGAAAAATAAGTGCTAGTAAATATAGAAAGCGGGGGAGGAGTCTTTAGAAATGGGAGTAAAGATGGGGTAAAAATTGCCTGAATTTAGGAGATGAAATTACTGGTTTTAAAATTGGCTTATTTTTTAGGCCAATATTGCTTAAAATTGGCCTGTTATTTGAGCCAATTTTGCAACGCAATTGAAAATTATGTATATTGCAAGCTATGAAGAATGCAATTGCCGAAATTATGCGTGAATTTTACGAGGAAGGCCTTCCCGAAAAAATTCACCCCCGTGTTGTTGAATACTACGAAAAGGCGCGTAATGCGACCTCCATTATCGGCATGCGTCGTGTGGGCAAGACCTATGTGGCGTTTCATCGAATACAGGAATTGCTTAGCGATGGTATTCCATTAGAACGGATTGTTTATATCAACTTTGACGATGAGCGCTTGCGAGGTGTTTCGGCAAACGACTTGAAGCTCGTTGGGGAAATTCATGCAGCCATGTACCCCGAGGCCGCAAAGGAAAAATGTTGGTATTTTCTGGATGAACTCCAGGATGTTGAAGGCTGGGAATTGTTTGCCCGTCGGTTGGTAGATTCCAATCGCGTTCAGCTTTGCCTGACAGGGTCTTCTGCGAAACTTCTTTCATCAGAAGTTGCCACGCAGTTGCGAGGCCGTTCTCTCGATGTTGAGATTTTCCCGCTTTCTTTTTCGGAATTTCTGACTTTTAATGGTCTTGTAAAGACTGTACCGCAGGCACCGTTTTCTCCGAGAACGGCGGGCTTGCTGCGAAACGCCATGATCCGTTATCTTGAAGAAGGCGGCTTCCCCGATATTCAAGGCGAAGATTTGCGAATCCGCAACAAACTGCTTCAGGAATATGTGAATGCCGTAGTTTATCGCGATGTGATTGAACGCCATGAAATTTCAAGCACTCAGGCTTTGCGCGATACTTTGGATTACATCATCCACAACTACGCCCGCAAAATTTCTACACGAGCCATCTCCGGTGCGCTCCGTGCCATAGGCGCTTCCGACAATCGCGAACGCATTTCTGAATACCTGCAATATTTTGTCAATGCATACTTGATTTATCCGGTTTCTATAAGGACTGATTCTCTGGCTGTTCGCCGCACGAATCCAGACAAGTTCTACATCGTCGATACCGGACTCATTCGCGCCATGACCCCAAAGAATGATGCGGAACGAGGCTGGCTGCTTGAAAACCTGGTGTTTATGCACCTGCGTCGCGGCAACAATAAAATCGAGTATTACATCAACAAATCTGGCGGCGAAGTTGACTTTTTGGTGACTGACCAAAATTCAAAATCACGGCAGCTAATCCAAGTCGCCTGGAACATGGAAAAATCCGAAACATCGGATCGCGGACTGTCGGCCTTGTGCCTTGCCCGCGATGAAATAAAAGTCAAGGACTGCCTAATCGTTACCTGGGATTCCGAAACCGTTCTGGATGACGGAATTAAAGTCGTTCCCGTTTGGAAGTGGTGCTTGGGGTAAGGCTTTGATAAATGATTCCTGGCCCTTGCTTTGTTAAAACAGTTTGTTTAAATTTATGTCATTCTCATCCGGCTTACGAGCCGGTCGTATAATTCTCTGCTTGCTGTTCGCGGCACAGTTTCTTAAACTGCACAAAGCCGCAGGGTACCTGGATAAGCGCTATCTGGACACGTAACGTAGGGCACCAAAAGGAATCCTTAAAACTTTTGCATGTTCTGGTTTTGCCGCATTTGGCAAAGCCTTGTTTTACCACATAAAATTTAACGCGCTCTTTTTGGACGCAGAGGAAATAATGAATATTTCATTGTTACATGATCCCTTCTGTAGGGATGTTTTATCTGACGTATCTACATTTCTTGAATTTGTGGAATACTTGACTACTCGTGATGAAGAACTGAAGTCTGTTGTTGATTTACTGGACCGAGAATCGTTTGAACGAATTCCTGGCGACTATAGTGATACGAAAAGTCACGGCTATGCGGACTTAGCGTTTCTGGCCAAGGTAAAGAAGGAATGTCTGTCTAAAAAGAAGATTCCTGTCCAGGTTTGTGTGGGATTCTTGCTGGAACACAAGTCGTGGCCTGATGATGGTGTCGTAGATCAGTTGATTAGGTATCACTATCACTTGATGGTAGAAAAGCTGAAAAAGAATGCGGACAAAGGCATTCCCTCGGTGGCAATTATTTTGTACAACGGAACAGAATCTTGGAATCCTCTTGACGAAACATATTCTGATTATCCCAAGGCGTTGCAGAGTATTCTGCTTCCCTTCAAGTGTGTCTTTCTGGATGTTTCGACAGTTCCCGATGACAAGTGTCTGAATGATTTCAGTCCCCGGCTGGGGGCGTTCATTGGTGCTCTGAAATACGCACGTAATCCAGAGAACCATAGCGATTTCCTGGCGCAGATGGTAAAAAAGGTTAAAACGTCATTGACTGGAAACGAGGCCCTTGACTTACTTACGTCTATGGATGTATATTTTCGCTACTGGATTTCGGAAAACTTCAAGGAGGCATTCAACATGGATTTCGTAAGACCGCCATACAGGACGATTCATGACGCTGAAGTCGAAGAAGCCGTTGAAAAGGCTGTGGAAAAGACGGAAGACCGTGTTGCTGTCCAGACGGCACTCAAGATGCTGTCTGATAGTAAACCTATGGACGAAATTGTTCGTTATTCAGGCTTGTCCGAAGAACGAATCCGCTCGTTGCAGCAATCGAAATAATCAGTTTTAAGAACTGCAAACGGTTTCATTAAAAATCCCGAAGGTTCTGCGAGAATCTTCGGGAAATTTTTTACGCATACAGAACTTTCTGGAAATCCACAAAGATTCTGTTTAGAGTTTTTGCGTCCACGTTCATTTTGTTGCAAGCGTCTTTTACGGTTCCGTATTGGAGCTTGACGAGTTCTGGCAACTGTTTAAGAGCGAGCGAATCAACTCCGTTTTCCACATATTGCTTCAAAACAAATTCTACGAAAGATATTTGCTTATCTGTCAGTTCCTGAATAATGCTGTCGTGCATCAGCTGGACGCGTGCGACGCGTTCCATTGGCGTGCTTTGGTATGCGATATATTCAAGTACATCTAGCAAATCGCATTTTTCGTTGGCGGTAAGTGTCTGCACTTGGCGAAGGCGCTCTCTGCTGAAACCTCCGTCGGCGAGGCGTTGCAAAAGTTCTTCGCGAGTTTTCGGGTCGGACCATTTTGTGCGAAGGTCTTTTTCGTTCTTGAAAAAGCTTGGAATTTTACCGAAGAGAATTTTAATGAACTGCTCGATGGTAATGAGTTCGCCATCAAACATGAAGCGTTCTGTCCATTCGGTCGTCAGCTGGATTTTATGGCCTGGCGAAAGTTCAATAACCACCTTCTTCTTTTTCTGATCTTGTACTGGACAGGTGCAAGGCAAGTTACCGCATACTTTACAAGGCTTGGGCTTTACGGGAGGCTTGTTGCCGCCTCCGCGTTTTCCGCATGTGCAGGGAAAATTGCCGCACTTTTCGCAAATCGGGTCACCGTCCCAGTCGGGGTCGGTAAAGTTCTTGCTGGCACCGACAAAGTCATAGACGGTAAAGAAGTACTTTCCATCAAATAGACGGGTGCCGCGTCCAATAATTTGCTTGAATTCAATGATGTTGTTGACCGGGCGCATCAAAACGATGTTGCGAACATTCTTTGCGTCAACACCTGTAGAAAGTTTCTGCGACGTGGTGAGAATGGTGGGCAGCAATTTTTCATTATCCTGGAACGCCCTGAGATCCTTTTCGCCCTTGTCGCCGTCGTCGCTGGTGACGCGCTTGCAGTAATCGACATTTGGCTTTTTGGAATTTTGATTGATTAAGTCTCGCAGAATGGCGGCGTGAGCCTGAGTGGCGCCAAATACGATTGTCTTTTCGTCGGGATCGATTTGATCCAGAAATTCCTTGACGCGGTGTTCGTCGCGGGCGCGGATTTCAATGTTTCCCTGATAGAAATCATTTTCGTTGTAAATGCGGTTGGGGTCCACTTCGCCACTTTCCACATCGTCGTCTTCGTCATAGGCGTATGTGTCGATGTTTGATTTAGAAATGCGGACGCGGTATGGAGTAAGGAAACCATCTTCGATGCCCTGCTTCAAGGAATATTCATAGACGGGCTTTCCGAAGTATTTATAAGTGTTGGCGTTTTCCTTTCGCTTCGGTGTGGCGGTAAGGCCTAGATGGTAAGCTTTCTGAAAATATTCAAGAATGCCTCGCCAGCGGCTTTCGTCGTTGGCTGCACCACGGTGACATTCGTCGATAATCACTAGGTCAAAAAAGTCTTCGGGATAGGCTTTGAATAAGGCTTTTCCCTTATGCTCTGTCATGAAGGTCTGGAAGATGCTGAAGTAGATGCTGCGGCTTGTGGAAACATCGCCTTTTGCCTTGCGGATGTTTTCGGGAGTGATTCTGCACATGGCATCTTCGGGGAATTGTCCAAAATCGTTCAACGCCTGATTAGAAAGAATGTTTCTGTCGGAAAGAAACAGTATTCGAGGCTGGCGACTTGTGCCGCTAACATTCCAGCGGGCCTGAGTTAATTTCCAGCAGATTTGGAATGCGATATAGGTTTTGCCGGTTCCTGTTGCAAGAGTCAAGAGAACGCGGTCCTGCTTGCGGGAAAAGGCGTCCATTACGGCATTGACTGCGTTTTCCTGATAGTAGCGGGGTGACTTGCCGCCGTCGCGATTGAACGGAACTGCATTTA
Organism: Fibrobacter sp. UWH1; assembly: GCF_002210365.1. Taxonomy (NCBI): domain Bacteria; kingdom Pseudomonadati; phylum Fibrobacterota; class Fibrobacteria; order Fibrobacterales; family Fibrobacteraceae; genus Fibrobacter; species Fibrobacter sp. UWH1. The sequence goes on along the minus strand of NZ_MWQG01000011.1, from coordinate 88,017 downwards.
ACTTGTCACGGAGAGGATTGTTGACGGGGAACTGTGTTGCCCATAGTTCATCGGGAGATGGGAATGCATTGACAAGACCTTCCTTGCCTGTTTTCATGTCGATGGCCCAGATCTTGTCCCCGTTGCAGGAATAGGTAAAGCGGATGCTCATGCGCTTGGCGTATTCCTTGGCCTGGGCCACGCCTTCGCTAACATCCACTTCGTCTTTTTTGGCTTCGACGATGGCGATTTTGATGCCCTTGTAAACCAGCAGATAGTCGATTTTCTTGGGATTGCGCTCGTGATTGGCTATGCGGCCCGGCGCGATTTCATAGGCAGACTGTTCCGTAAAGATTTCACTTTCCGGAATCACTTCCCAACCCGCTTCTTTCAGCTTCGGGTCAATCTTCTTTCGTCTGGTATCGGACTCGTTCATAATCTAGTAAGCAGTGGTTAGTGGCTAGTGTTCAGTAAATGAATTGATGCAAGAAGTTCTTTCCTATAGTGTCATTGCGAGGAGCGAAAGCGACGCGGCAATCTAGAGCATTCCTTCAAACGCTTGTTTGAGAAGAGCCTTCTTCAGTTCGTCGCAGTTGGCGAGGATTTGCTTGTAATTGGATTCTAGTTGTTTGACTTTTTCGGAAAGGGAATCCAGCTTGGCGACAATTTGCTTTTGGATGGGGAGGGGTGGAAACGGAAATGTCATTTTTTCAAATGTTGCAAGATTTAAATTATCTTGGGCAGCCCCTTTACCTAGAATTTGTAATTCACTTTTAAAAAATTGAAGTACATAAAAAACGTAGTCGACAGTTGTTCGATTTTCATTTGGAATAAAGCCAATTACGCTATCAGGAAAACAACAAGGTATAGTAAGAATTGTGGTTTCCGCAATATTCGCTGCAATAGTAATGCAAAGTGTCCCTTTCGGCCACAATTTACTTTGTGATAAGCCGAACTCATTGTATGTATCAGTGTATTCGATGAGATATTTGCCGGAGTTTCGAATGTCGCCTGTTTGTATGAAAGGGTAGTTTCCGCCAAAAAGTTTTTTGTCGTTTCTTGGTCTATGCTTTGATTTGCCTCTAGAAAAGTCTATTGCAACATTTTTCAATAATTCGTGATTATCTTTTGATATTTCGCGAAAAAGTTTTTTTAGAGTTGTTTGGAAAAGGTCTTTGGCGTTTTGAAGGTTGGTTTCGACGGTGGTTTTGATGGTGTCAATTTTTTCAAAGGCGTCGTCTAAAACCTTGACAATCCGCTCCTGCTCATCCAGCGGCGGAATGGGAATTTCAAAATTTATGATATCGTTTCGGCTAATTGAATCAAAGACTGCTCCGGTTTTACTTGTCATATTTGATTCGTTATAAACGAGAAATAGATACAGATATTTTTTATCAATATGCTTTGCTCTAATAGCAGCGAGACCTCGTCCAATACACAGTTGTCGATCGGTGAAATTAACGGGACCAACGGGTGCTCTCACCGAAATGAGAATGTCTTCGGGGCTCGCGATTTTGGTAATCTCTGAAGTCCATACACCAGAAGACTCAATAATGGTCTTACCGAAGGATTTCTTTCCTTGGTGAAATTCCATTCCTTCTTCATTGTTATTGTAAGAAGAACCTTTTGGTGATTGACCTGCAATTACTTCGCAAACATCCCCAAGTTTCTTCCATTCCCATTCAACATTCTTCTTACTCATATAAACCTTTTTGTTCTAGATCCTTCGCTACGCTCAGGATGACACTCGCATTGCTAGATTCCCGGTCAAGCCGGGAATGACGATGACAAACTACTTCACGCTTTTAACGAGTTCTTTCAGGAGTTGTTCACTTTCCTTGTTGAGGCGTTGCATTTCGTCGATGATCTCGGAAGGTTCGCGGAGCTCCACTTCGGTTTTGCGATTGGGATTCTTTACGGAAAGATCGTAGTTCTCATTCAAATCCGAGACCTTGATGGTCCAGGAATTTTCACTGTCGGTCTTTTTCTTTTGCAGCTGGACAAATTCAGCAAGGTCCTCTTCACTCAGGGGATTTGTCTTGCCCAGGTTTCTGCCGAAGTTGGGCTGATAATACCAAATCTTGTCGGTGGGCTTGCCCTTTTCAAAGAACAGCACCACAGTCTTTACGCCGGCACCGGTAAACACGCCGCTGGGCAAATCCAGGATGGTGTGGAGGTTGCAATTTTCAAGGAGACTTTTACGCAAGGCGATGGATGCGTTGTCCGTATTGCTCAGCACTGTGTTCTTGATGACAACGCCAGCCCTGCCGCCGGCTTTCAGCATCTTCATAAAGTGCTGCATAAACAGGTAGGCGGTTTCGCTGGTCTTGATTTCAAAGTTCTGCTGGACTTCGGCGCGTTCCTTGCCACCGAAGGGCGGATTCGCCAGGATTACATTCTTGCGGTCCTTTTCTTCTACCGCGGCCATGTTCTCGGTTAGGGTGTTGGTGTGCAGAATGTTGGGCGCACTTACGCCATGGAGAATCATGTTCATGATGCCGATGATGTAGGCCAGTCCCTTCTTTTCCTTGCCGTAGTATGTGCTGGTCTGCAAGGTTTCCTTTTGGGAAACGTTCTTCACCTTTTCCTTCATGTAGGCGTATGCTTCGCAAAGGAACCCTGCGCTTCCGCAGGCGGCGTCGTAAACCGTTTCGCCAATTTTTGGGTCCACCACTTTCACGATGGTTCGGATCAGGGGGCGGGGCGTGTAATACTCGCCGCCGTTTCGGCCTGCGTTACCCATACGGTGAATCTTGTCTTCGTACAGGTGGCTCATTTCGTGCTTTTCTTCGCTGCTCTGGAAGCTGAGCTTGTCGGCATACCAGAGAATTTCACGGAGGTTGTAGCCGCTGGTAATCTTGTTTTTCAGTTCCCCGAAAATTTCACCGATCTTGTATTCCAGGGATGCTGCGCTGGAAGCCTTTTCCTTGAACTTCTTCAGGTAGGGGAAAAGTTTTTCGTTCACGAAATCAATAAGGTCGTCGCCGGTCATGGCCTTGTTGTGGTCCGGTTCACCCTTGGAAGTTTTGGGTGCCGCCCAGGTTTCCCAGCGGAATTTCTTTTCGATGATCCGCTCGTAATCTTCGCCACGGAGGGCCGCTTCGTCTTCGCGTTCGCTTTCCAGGTTGTCCAGGTACTTGAGGAAAAGGATCCAGGAAGTCTGTTCCACGTAATCCAATTCGTTGCTGCAGCCACCCTCTTTCCAAAGGATGTCGTCGATATTCTTGAAAACCTGTTCGAACATGTGGGCTCCTCTTTTGAGGTTAGCCCTGTGCAGGTGATTTTTGTGCCACGCTCTTTGCTAATGCAAATAAAAAAAGCGTGGACCGAATGCACCTATCGAATCTGAGGTCCTAGACAAAACCTTTCGACAATAAGCACAAACGACCCACGCCCATTTCTGGACGTGAGTGTTCGCCTTATCCTTTGTCGATTTTTGAAATTGTCTAGGTTTCAGATTCGCGGATAAGAGCTAACTCTACGTTAAATTCTGCGTCCTTCGCCACTTGCGCAGCGGAGAACTATGTCAAGGAGAATATAAATAAAAAGCAAAAGAAAAAGGTTGGCAGGGAAAGCCGCCAACCATAAAATTGTTACTTATTCAAGATAATTGAACGCAATCCTCCCCATCAATCCTTGCCATCCACAAATCCCGCCTCTGCCATGCATTTTTGTGCAAAGCAGTTGGCTTCTTCTTCCTTTTCGGGATGGTGGTGGGTAATATCGACATTTTGCAGACAGATTCCTTTTTTGCCGTGGTATAGAACGTGGGCGAGTTCATGGAAGAACGTGTGCCACATGGCTTCGCGGCTCTTGAAGCGGTCGTGTAGCTGAATTGTGGGGACGTCCTTGTACCAGCGGTACATTCCATGGACGGGTGCTGTCTTGAAGTTCTGTACAAAAAGAATGCGAATTCCGATTTTGCGGCAAAGCTCTGCAAGCCCGGTCATGCAATCGTCAACTACGTCGGCTTCGGGAGTGTTGTAGGTAATGTCCTTTGCGCTTTCGGGAAGGGCTTTGTTTGCCGCTGCAAAATCAATAATTTCGGGAAGATGCTGCTTTAGTTTCTTGCGAACAGCCTTGTGGTCTTGCGGTTCCATGGGGTCTTCGTCAGAAAGGATTTCTCCCCGGCGAATCCACATGGACATGGCGTAAGGGTCTTTCACCTCTGCCAGGGAAATCCTGAAGGCGACTTTTAGACGTGCGTCCTTGTAATAGCGGTCCCAGGCCTGCGGGGTTCCCACTGCAAAAAACTTTAGTAGCGTGTGGACTTCGTTGGCGGTGGTTTCGGTTTTGGATTTGCCCTCGGGAGCTTTTTCGATCCAGTTTCTCGCGCATGCTTCTGCCGGGAAGGATTTTTTCCAAAGGGGCTGGTTTCCGAGGCTTGCCTTGACTTTTTCGCGAATGAGGTATTCGTCGTAACTGACTTGTCGACGAAGCCAATAGCTGGAGGGAATGTTGGTCACCATTTCCAAGAGAAATGCGACTTCGGAGACGATGCGGACGTTCCCTTGTAAAATGTCGTTCACCGCCTTGGGCGTGTAGCCCATGCGAGCGGCCAGGTCGTTTGCGTCCATTCCCATTTCTTGAATTTTTTCTGCTAGATCGCGTCCTGGAGGGAAAATTACAGCAAGTTCGCCACAATGATATACGTTCATATAAAATCCTACTTATGGTAATCAACAATTTCCATGATTGAGACCGTTTGCTCTACAATTAAACCGACGATATTTCCTTCGTTGTTGATTAATGGTTTGAAAATAAGCCTATAAGGGTGGTCCAAATCGCAAGCCCATTGCCCTGCGCGATTTCCTGTCAGTTCGTGAAAACGGCCGGGCATATTCTTTAATTCTCCCAAATCGCAAGCTTGTTTAAGAGTTTCAAGTCTAGCCCAGTAAACGTTCGCTCGACGCTGGCCTAGTTTTTTTACCGCGAATGATTTGTCGCCGGCGCATGTTGCCAACTCTTTAGTGGCGTAGACGATTTGCATTTCATATCCTCATGTTCTCCTTTTTTTTGATTAACCTAAAATATAAATTAAAATTCTAGTTTAAGTGTTTGGTTTATTAAAAATTCTTTAATTGGGTGTGCTGTCCGCAATTTTCGTCTGCAAAAGAAGAACTTATTTACGTCACGGTTTCTTCTAGAACCATTTTTTTTACTATATTACACCCCAACGTCGCAAGGCGTACCGGAGCTTTAGCTCAGTTGGTTAGAGCAGCGGACTCATAACCCGCCGGTCCTCGGTTCAAGCCCGAGAGGCTCCACTAAAAAAGACAGGTCGTATGGCCTGTCTTTTTTTTATGTAAAGGGAGGGGCTTTCCCCTCCCTCTAGACTCCTTTCCCTTTTGCTCGGGAAACAAACTTCTGCTTTACGTTTAAGAATTTGTTCTTTATGCCTTGGGCTGCAGTCCAAGTTCGCCAAGGATCAGCAGGTACTTGGAGATGGTTCTGCACCATTCGTAGTGGAATCCGCTGTAGGCGTTCACGACGCACTTGTCCCAGTCGGCGGTCTCGGTCTTGTAGACGTTCTCGGCGTCCTTGACGCAGCGCAGCATCTGGTGGGGTGCGTTGGCGTCGTCAACCAGGAAGGCGTTGGCTTCGCCTGCAGTCTCGAGGCTGTAGGTGGTCAGCATGGTAGAAACGCCTACGGTGCGTCCGGTCAGGGGGAGTGTTCCCGCGGCCATGGCTTTCAAGATGATCGAAGAAGAGGGTTCTCTCAGGTTGGCGGCGAACAGGACGTCGGAACCGGCCAGCGTGTCGCGGAGCCTTGTGGCGTCACCCATGAATTTATCCAAATCCAGCAGGTACATGACGTCGGGGTACTGCGTGGCGAATTCCTTGTAGTAGTTCCAGTCGGCGTTGTTCCTGGACGAAGTTCCGACGATAAGGAATACGTCGAGGTGTGCCACGTCCGAAAGGATGGTGGCCAAGGTCTCGGAAGTGTTGCCCGCTTCGGAATCCAGGTGGACGTAGATAACCATCTTGTCTTTAAAGACGATGCCCAACTGCTGCTGCAGGTTGGCCCTGGCTCTGCGCTTTGCTTCCTTGATGGGGAGGCAGTCCTGGTCGTTGAAATCCCATACCTGGTAGCTTACACCGAACTGCACGCCAATCAGCTTGTCGGCGTTGCGGTTCAGGAATCCGCTAAGACCGCCGGGCAGGTTGGTGTTCAGCATGGCGTCGCGGTAACCCGGCGAGGGGAACAATACCTTGGTGGCATACAGGATGCCGGCCTTCAACAGGCTCACCTTGCCCCAGAACTCGTAGCCGTCCATGTTGTAGTCTTCGCGGGGGAGGCCGATCTTCTCGATTTCGCTGGAGGATACGTGGAAGTCGTAGGTGATGTTATGGATGTTGAAGAAGAAGGGGATGTCGGCGGCGTAGCTGGTGTACAGAGTCCTTGCCAGGGTGCCGGCAAGGGCGCCGCCCCATTCGTGACCCATGATGGCCTGGCAGGCGAAGTTGGAGGCTTCGGCGTAGGCTAGCGCTGCGGAGGCCAAAAAGGCGAAACGCAGGTGGTTGTCGGTGTAGGGGCGCTCGTCGGGAGGGCCGTACACGTGGGGTCTGTCAAAAAATTCCTGGTTGTATATGTAGGTGTGGAGGGGGTCCTTTTCGGATACCCAGATCTCGTAGGGCTTGTTCTGAAGTTTTTCGGTTCCTGTAAAGATGCACTTGTAGGAATCTACATCGACCATCAGCTCCTTGTAGAACGGGGAGCAGGTCAAAACCTTGGCACCGGCACATGCGAATGCGTCTGTCATGCGGTTGACTGCGGTTGCCAGGGGGCTCGTGCGCCTCCAATTGCCTGCTTCCGGGCTTACGACAAGAATGTTCATGCCTAAGAGATTACTCCTAATAAAATTTTACTTATACCCAAAGGTTGGTATAAATTTATTTAATTATTTTTAAGAAGTATACGCCCAAATTCAAATTTTTGGTGCAAAAGCTTATAAAACACTTACAAAGCCCTATTGGCTGAAGGAAAACAAAATGAAGAAGATCTTTCTTGCCTCTCTGGCTGCTGCCGTCGCCTTTACGATGGTCGGTTGCAAGGGAACCAACGAAAAGCGTGGTGACGAACACCTTAAGGAAGGCCGTTATCGTAACGCCATCAACTCCTACCTGGAAGCAAAGAAGAAGGGTAGCGTGTCTGACGAATTCTACGATAACTTCACTCTCGCTCTGGTCCGTGCTGCAGAAATCGAAGCCAAGAAGGATCTTAACAGCGATTTGATCAGCGGCTACTTTGACAAGGCTGGCGTCAACATGCCCGAAGTCAAGAACGCCGAAGTTGTTGAAGAATACGTCACCAAGATGGCTACTGTCGGTAAGCAGCAGGCTACTCAGGACGGTGTGGACTTCAACACCATCATCAACGCTTTTGCACGTATCGATACCGCCCTGGTCTATGCAAAGTCCAAGGGTGTCGGCGAAGGTTCTGTAAAGACCCTCCGTAACGAAGCAGAAAACGCCGTCGTTGCCAAGGCTCTCCCCGAAATCAAGGATGAATCTGATCCGGTGGTTTCTGAATTCGGCCTGCTCCGCCTCGAATACGTCGCACCCGAAAATGCAGAGGTCAAGGCAGCTCTTAACAAGAACCGCAAGACCACTCGTGGCTACTTCCTGATCTTCGGTGAAAACATCGCCGACGCTGCTGGCAAGCGCTTTGTTGACAAGTGGGGCTACGTCATGGCTCTGCCCACCATCAAGATGGCTCCGGGCTCTCTCAACGGCGAGCTCCAGTTCTGGGCCTCTACCGGTAACAACACCGAACTGGATCCCGAAAAGATCAAGGTCGTTTCTACCGACGGTAAGGAAGCAATTGCTAAGGTCAGCGGTGGCTGGTGCGAAGCTGAAGTCCTCGTTGGCAAGAAGGGCGACGAAAAGATCGAAAAGAAGAAGCAGCCCATCAAGAAGGGCACTAAGGGTAAGTTGATGAACGAATTCCTGTGCTCCGTGAACGTCTCCTTCACCTATGCTAAGGACTTCGTTCCTGACTACGTCGAATACAAGGACGAATTCGGTATCGGCCGCAAGTACCTCGGTCAGTAATAGTCCAAGACTGATTTAGTCTGAAGCAGATTTAAAATCAACAGGAGCCTCGGTGAAAACCGGGGCTCTTTGCTTTTGTGGCGGGCATTTGCGTTCGCCTTGTTTGCGGGGCGCTTGATGGTTCGCCTTATTTTTGGCGGGGTTCTCGGATCTTTGCCAGGAGCCACAGCAGTAGGCATGCGGCAATGGGGGCGGCTATGTTCCATGGTTCGTGGTAACGGATGCTGCCGGGGGTGGCAAGCCAGATGTAGACCAGGACGATGTGTGCCGTAAAGACGTCTAGACTGTGGCGCCCGATGACGTTGGTAACCTTGAAGTCCAGTGCGCTGGGGAAGCGGCGGACAATCCAGCTGACCAGGGAGACGAACACCATGAAGTTGACGAATCGTAACGGCCCGATTGCGGCCTTGCTTATCCAGAACTTGGAGGGCTGCTGCAGGGGGACATATTCGTGCCTCCAGAGGAACAGGAAGACAAGGATAATGAATAATAGCGGGATAAGGCGGTCAAATTTTTTGAAGAATGTAGGGGTAAAGACCTGGGAACGTTTCCAGCAGGCGGCAATGGCCGCCCCCGTCACATAAAGGAACTGCCAGCAAAGCGGGTCGAAAAAGCCGTGGTTTATCCATCTGGGGAACAGGCTGTTGAGGGTGTCCCGCAGGCCGTACTGCCCCGCAATCCAGAGGGCGACGCTTGCGCACCAGATGGCGAGAATGTTCCCTCGGATCATCTGGGGGAACAGCGTAGAACCGATTAGCAGAAAGACCACGTAAAGGGGCAGGACGTCAAGGTAATCCGGCGTGTTCACCATGGGTATGGACCACAGGCTAACTAGCACCGGGTGTTCCGGGAAGTTGCTGAAGTATTCGCGGATCGGGGTCAGGATGGTGCAGGCGGCAATGGCGACCGCTGCCAGCGTAATGCTGTGGTACTTCCAGATCTTGAATGCGCGGGAGCGCATCCAGGTTTGCTTTGGATCCTTGGCAGACTTGCTGAAGGCTGCCAAGGCGCCTACAAAACCCGATAAGAAAAAAAAGCCTTCGGCTGCACTGAAGAAGCCGAAGCACTGATATAGGTAATGAGAAATGGGCTTTCCGAAGTGATCCAGGGTCATCTGCAGCAGCAGGATGCCACGGATTGAATCCAGAGCCTTGATTCGCATAGGGAGCGAAGCTAGCTGAACTTAGAAGTTTGCCTTGCCGCTGAAGCCCAGGGAGAACTTGGAATCTCCGAAGGGACCGCTCTTGGTGCCAAAGTTGTAGCCGTACCAGAATACCAGTTCGGTCTTCATGGTGGGATACAGGTAATGGTTCATGCCCAGGAAGTGGAAGCTGTCGCCGCTGGTTTCGGTGTCAGGGTCATGGAGTTCGTAGCTGAAGCCCATGGTGTACTTCTTGTGGAGGTTAAAGCTGGGTTCGATTGCGAAGAGCTTCTGGTCGTCGGTGGACAGCTGGGGAGCGGTTTCGTATTCGCTATTGGTAATGGCGTAGAAGTAGGTCATGGCCAGGTTGAATACGCCGTAGTTCATGCTGGGTTCCAGCAAGAAGGAGTGTACGCCCTTGCCCTTGTACGGGTGGAGACCCCAGACGGCGTAGATGCCGTAGTTGAACTTGTCGTAGCTCTTGGAGTAGTCCACTTCGGTGCCCAGGGAGTAGGTGTTGGGGCGGCCGATGTTTTCGCCGAATACCCAGTCAAGGCTGGGGGTAAGGATCAAGTGTTCGTCGGGGTGGTTCAGCATGGGGAATGCATAGGTGACGAACAAGTCCATGGTATGGTCGGTGTTGTCGGAGGCGCCGAAGTAGAATGCGCCGTGGCCGTACTTGTCGTTGCCGAATTCAGCACCGAAACCGCGGAGGCTTTCTTCGCGGATGATTACGGCGTAGCGGGAGGCATCGCGCCAGAAGTAGTAGTTGAATGCACCTGCGCTGTAGGTCATGTCGCCAAAGACCAGGCTTACGTCGTGGCTAACGTCCCAGCGGAGCTGTACGCCGTCGAATTCGAAGGAATTGTGGCGGCCTTCTTCGCCCATGGCGGTTGCGCGGGCCTTGCCGTGGCGGACTTCAGAGTCTTCTTCGGTGGCGCCGAGGGTGCTGTGGGTGGTTCCGCTAACGACGACAGACACGTTTTCATCGAGATTTGCCTTTACGGAAAGGTCAATATCCTGGTTGCCGGCGTTGACCGGGTCAAAATCCTCGTCAAAATAGCTGGCGTAGTCAAAATTCACGTCGCCGTGGACTTCGATGTCGGCGGCAGTTGCAAATGCGGCGGTCATTGCGACCATGGGCAAAATCATTTTGCGCATACAGTGATTCCAATACTGGGTGTTAAATTTTCACGCCTAAAGATAGCAATATCCAATGTCGTAGACCAACATAAAAACAATTTGAAATACAAATTATGGGGGGTATTTTTGTAAATTTTGATAACTATGATAAGAAAATGTTCCTTTAGACCCCAATTCCTGGTGGCTATTCTTTTGGTGTTGGCCCAGGTGACTTTTGCCCTGACTGCAAGTCAGGCCATGGAAAAATCCAAGGCCTGGTTCAAGTCCGGTAAGGCCTGGAGCCTGGATTTTAAACTGCAGGTGTTTTATGCGGATTCGCCGGATATCGCATCGCAGATGGGTAGCCTCAAGGTGGCCGAAGGCGATAAGTTTGTTCTTGATATCGCCGGCATCAAGTTCTATAGCGACGGTGTCGACATGTGGCAATACAATGTGGAGCAGAAGCAGGTCCTGATCAAGGCCGTGGAGGATCTTTCCAGTCAGCTGCACCCTTCCGAGCTTCTATTTAAATACCTGAACTGCAACGCCAAGGAAATGACCGAAGGCAATTTCGGTGGCCAGAAGTTGTGGGTACTGAAACTGGACCCTTCGAAGTATGCGGGGCAATTCACCCAGATGGAAGTGTGGCTGTCTCAAAAGGATTTTTCTCCGGTGCGCCTGTTTACCATGGACCCTTCTGGAAACGGTTCCTGGTATAACATCGTTAACCTGAAGGTCATGAAGAAAGTTTCCGACAGCGATTTTAGATACAAGGCCATTCCCGGTGTCGATGAAATCGATATGAGATAGCAGAAAAGGGACGTTATATTATGAAATGGACTGAAGGTATTTTAAGGTTAAAAGGCTTGGTGGCTGCAGGCCTGGTGCTTGCCGGTTCCGCCCTGGCCGCCGAAACTCTTTTCAGTAACTACACGCTGAATGTCAACGCTTCGGCCGAAACGGGTAAGCTGTGGGTGTTTTCCCGTGGCGATATTTATAGCGGTGTTACCCTTCTGACTTTGAATGTGGCTGGCGACGGAACGGTTCGCCTGGCTGAATCTTCTCAGGGGCAGATGGATGATTCCCTGACCGCAGTCCACGACAGCATTTTCTGGGACGATATGGCTGAACGTCGTCGCACCCCTTCTATTCTTGCTGGTAAGTTGGGCTATGTCCTCCCGATGGTGGGAATGAATGACGATGAATCCTACCTGCAGCCCAGGGGATTCTTCTCGGTTCGCGGTGTAGATGAAATTTACGGGACGCCCCTTGCGGTTCCCGAAAAGTTAGAGGATACCGATTCTTCGGCCATGTCTTATGCCTCCAGCGGATTTGCCTACGATTCTTCTGCCAAGGCGATGTGGATTGCCCGCGGTTCCGCCGGCCTCGCCCTTTACGATGTTTCTGGAAACAGCGCGAAGAAGAGTTTTTATGCCTTGAATCTCGAAACGAAAACTCTTGATTCTGCCAAGTCCAGCTATTCCTTTAACAGCAAGAAGAACCCCGACATTTTTGCGGTGGCTCTGCACCCCGAAACAGGTGACCTGTGGATGGCTACTTCCAAGGGGCTGTGGAAACGTTCTTCTGACGGATCTGTGAAGAAGGCCTCTTCTGCCCTGGATTCTTCCCGCGTGACGGGTGTCTGGATTGGCGGGGAACCTCTGCAGATTATCGCAGAAACTTCTTACAGAAAGAGCGGCTCCATTAAGGGTGGGCTGTGGCGCCTGAAAAAGGATGCCAAGGATTTTGCGAAGGTGGCCTTCTTGGATACGGCAGGAAAGACCGTAAAGAAGGAAGTGTATGATGAAGGCGATTATACCGTAAGCGGGATCGCATTCCTTGGAAAGACTGCTTTTATCGCTGTGGGTGCCTCTGCGACTTCTGTGAGCGGCTACTTCAAGCTGGATTCTGCTGGTGTCCGCGCCTGGGAACAGGATGATGACGGCAGGAACACCTGGCTTTACGGCTATGGAACCGGAGCCACGGACCGCGACGCCATTATCACTTCTATTTGTGCATTCCCCCTGACAAAGAACAGCACAGGCCTGGCTCTGTCCACCTACGGAAACGGCGTTTCTGTTTCGGCTGATTCCGGCAAGACCTGGAACACCATCTTGAATCGTGCCAAGCTGGGCGACAACCTGGGTTCTGTCCGCATGGTGCCCTCGGTGATTACCGCTGGCGATCAGGCCCTGGTGTCTTACAAGGTTAGCCAGGATTCCAAGATTACCATTGACGTGTTCAGCTACGACATGCGCAAGGTTCGCACTATCGTAAAGGATGCCCCCCGCAATGCCGACAATTCCCGCAGCACCAACCCCAAGGTGGATTTCTGGGATGGTTACGACAAGGCTGGGCGCCCCTGCACCATGGGTGTCTACTATGTACGCGTAAAGGACAACCACGATAACGTGGGCTGGGGCAAGGTCATGACTTTGGGAGGGCGCAAGTAATGAGAAGAGAAAACGCTTCGCTGCAGACGAGAGATGAAAGAATGCACTCTTGGTTGCTGGTCCTCTTGTTGTGTGTCTTTTGCGCAATGCCTGCTTTTGCGGGCAAGAAGGCTACACTTGGAAGTTTTGACGGTTTTGTAGAACGTATGGGTGCCGGTACCCGCGAACTGGGCCGTGGTAATACAGGTTCTGCCGATACGGCTTCTATGCCTGCGGCTTACTGGAATCCGGCCATCCTGGGTTTCCGTGAGAATTTCAATTACAACTTGAATGCCGAAAAGCGCGACCTGGATCGTGCCGGTGGTTCTCTGGGCCTCGAAACGAAAATCGGCAAGCGTATGGGTGTGGGTTTTGCCATGCTTTATCGCGGTGACCTGAACTTCGACGTGATTAACGAAGATGATGAAACCGTTGGAACCGCTTCGCCCTATTTTACCATGATGTACTTGGGTCTTGCCTACCGTGCCACCCGCCGAGATGCCTTCGGTCTTTCTCTTTCCATGAGCTATGACAACATGGGAATTTCTGAATATTTCGAAGGCGTTGAACTGGTGGATGATTACCGCAGCCCCATGACCTTGAACTTGAGCTGGTTGCGTCAGTGGAATGAGAAGTGGTCGACTTCCGTAGTGATCCGCAACTTGAGCTTTAGCGAAAATCTTTCTGCCAAGTGGTCCAAGAACACCAGCACCGATAACTCTGTGGCCAGTTCCGATGGCGTTCGCCCCAAGGTGCTGCAGATTGGTGTGGGGTACCGTTCCCACATCATGGGCAAGCCGGTGTATGCCTGGATGGAAGCCATTGACTATCAGGTGGCGGATACCTTGCTGGCTTTTGACCCGGATCTTCATGTGTGGACTGGCCGCGTGGGCTTTGAATGCGAAATCATTCCCGATGGTACTTTGCGCCTGGGTATGGATGACCTGGACTGGACTGTTGGCGCGGGCTACAAGTTCCGCATCCGCATTGGCAAGAAGAAGTACCTCTTCGACGTGAACTACGCCTTGATCTATGAATCCGAGGCGGACCTCTGGACTCCTCTTAGCTTTGGCCTGAGGGGCTTCATTCCGTGATTGATTTTGTATCCGTTAACTGTATGCGGAGCTTGTCCGGGTTCGAGCAGAAGCTTGGATCCGGCATTACTGTCGTTTACGGACCTAACGGATGCGGCAAGACTACGATCCTCGAGGCGATCCACCTGCTGGCCCAAGGATTCTCCTTTAGGGCGAAGGACCTGAAGGAAGCGATTTCCTGGAAGTGCGACGAAATGATCCTGCGGGGGCATTTTGAAGATAATGGCATGGAAAGGAATCGGGGAATCCGCGTGCATAGGCGGGGTGCCGAAGTCCGTGAAAATGGCGAAAGCCTGAAATCCGCTGCGGCACTTTTTGGAAGTTGCCCGGCGGTGATTATGCAGCCTTCCGACATTGAACTTTTGCGCGGGGCGCCTGATGTGCGTCGCCATTGGCTCGATGAAATTCTGTGCTACCGGTCGGCGGCCAATGGGGCGGTGCTTCGCCGCTACAAGCGTGTCCTGCAACAGCGCAACCAGTGGCTTAAACAGTATAAGAAGGCCGCTCAGGACCGAAGGAATGGATTGTCTGCTGCGGAAGTGGTGGGCGGCGAGGATCTGTTCAAAATTCTGACGGAGCAACTTATAGATTTGGGGGCAAAACTCTGGTCGGCTCGTCTAACCTTGACCGAAGAAATGTCTCCGATTATTACGGGCTATTACCGCAAGCTTTCGGGTGGCGTCGACGAAATTACCTGCGCCTACAAGAGTTCCATTCTCAAGGAATTGGATGCATTGGATGGTGCCGAGTTTTTGGACGGCGAAGAACTTGATGAAGTATCTCCTGCGGAACCGCAAGACGAAATAGTGTCCGAGGAATCCTTGCGGGAGGCTTTTGCCCGCAAGCTGGCAGGCCTTGAATATGTCGAGAAACTGCAGGGGATGACTATGGCCGGCCCTCATCGCGATGACCTGGCGGTTTGCATTGGCGGTTACGAAATGCGTTCTGTAGGAAGTCAGGGGCAGTGCCGTTCTGCGGCTCTTGCCATGCGGTTCGCCGCTGTGGATGTGGCTTCCCGCTATCTGAGCAAGCCCATACTTTTGCTGGACGATATCTTTGCGGAACTGGACGTAAATCGTCGAAACGCCGTGGCGGACTTGATCCGCGAAAAGGAATGCCAGGTGGTGATCGCCACTCCGCAAAAAGAAGACTTGCCTTTTACGGCTGATGCGGAAGTCCAACTGAGTTTATAGCGGAACTTCCTATAACGAAAAAAGACTGTGGTTTGAACCACAGTCTTTTTCATAGTTAGCGCTTGTGAATCGCGGACCAAAATCAAATTGATTGTTGGACTATTACTTCTTGAGAAGGTCGCGGATTTCGGTGAGCAGCTTTTCTTCTGCAGACGGTTCAGGAGGAGCCGGCGGTGCAGGAGGTTCGGCGGGCTTTTCTTCAGCCTTGCGCATGTTCTGCATGAAGCCCAGGAACTTCTTCATGACGAGGAAGACCACGATGGCCACGATGAGGAAGTCGACGATGCCGCCGATGAAGTTACCGTAGGGGATAGCGACGCCAGCTTCGGTAGTGTAGGTGAGGGACTTGAGGCCTTCGCCTGCGTCCTTGGCACCACCCATGGCGATGAGAGCGGTAACGCCCGGCATCACGATGTCGTTAACGAAAGAAGTGACGATCTTACCGAATGCACCACCGATGATCACACCGATAGCCATGTCGACGATGTTGCCCTTGAATGCGAAGGCCTTGAATTCTTCGATCAGGGATGTTGCTTTTCCTTTGATACCCATGTGGGGCTCCTTTTATGTTAAGATTATCTTAAAAATAGTTTAAACCTTGGGGTTTTCAAGTGGGATTTCTACATTGTGTGCGTTATGTCATGGTTGATTTTGGCCCTCGCCTCGGCCATTTTTTTAGGATTTTACGACCTGGCCAAGAAAAAGTCGGTCCAGGGGAATGCTGTACGGCCCGTGCTCTTCATGTGCAGCGCATTTTATGCCTTGCTCATGCTTCCGGTTCTTTTTACGGGAAATTGTCAGAGTCTTCCCTGGCAGAGTCATCTTTTTTTGGCGGGTAAGGCCATGATTGTGGGCGGAAGCTGGATTCTGACTTACAACGCCCTGGCCCATTTGCCTCTTTCTATTGCAACGACGATTCGCGCGCTGGCGCCTGTCTTTACCATCTTCCTGGCGGTGACCTTGATGGGGGAACGCCCCTTTGCCATGCAGTGGGCCGGTGTGGCGGTGTGCCTTTGCAGCTATGTGGCGCTGAGCCTGGCTGGCCGAAAGGAAATGGGACATTTCTTTAGCAACGGCTGGGTGATCTGCATGGTCCTGGGCACAATGCTTGCGGCTTGCAGTGGCGCCTACGACAAGTTTATCTTGCAGCGTATGGATTTCGAGCCGACGACGGTGCAGGTGTGGTTCAGCATCTACATGCTTCTGTGGCAATTTGCAGTTTGCGCCATTACCTGGTTCCCCAAGCGCAAGACCACCACGCCTTTCAAGTTCCGCTGGACATTCCTTCTGGTGGCGGTTCTGTTGACGGTAGCTGACCGCTGTTATTTCTTGGCGGTGAGCAACCCCGATGCCTTGATTTCGTTGATTACGGTGTTCCGCCGTTCCAGCGTGCTTATTGGTTTCGTGGCGGGTCTCGTGCTGTTCAAGGAACGCAAGAGTCCGCTGAAGTGGGCCGCCCTCTTCGGCATCATCACGGGTCTTTGCATGATTGCCTTGGGCAAGTAGCCCTTGATTTTTAGCGGTAATTATGATCGGTATAACAGGTCAGATTGGTGCAGGAAAATCCTTCGTAGGACACAAGCTCCGCGAACGTAAAATCCGTGTAATCGATGCAGACCTGGCCGTGCATCAGCTGTACCGCGACCATGGTGAATTGCGCTCAGCCATCGCCAACGAATTCGGCCCGGAATCGCTGACGGAATCCGGCGTGAACCGCAATTTTTTTGCCGACCTGATTTTTAGGGATGCGGGCGCCCGACTCCGCCTAGAAAATCTGGTCTATCCGGTTTTGACTTCCTACCTCATCAAGGAAAATCCCGACTTTGTGGAGGCCGCCCTTTTCGAGAATGTCCCTGAGCTGGTGGAACATCTGTCTGAAATCTGGGTGGTCATGGCCTCGCCAGAAGTGCGTCTCCAGCGCCTTACCAAGAACCGCAATATGAACGAGGCCGATGCCTTGCGCCGCATGGAACTGCAGAAGGACAAGGATTCCGAAGAGGCCTGGCGCAAATTATTCCCGAACAAGCCTCTGCGGTTTATCGACAACTCCTCGGTTGACATACTTCCTAATCTGTTTTAGATTAGGGGCATGAATCACTACATCCACGAGTTTGCAGGCTTTCTCAGATTCCACATGGATTCTATTTCGGTGGGTATCATCGCCACGCTTCTAATGATTTATGGCGCATCCATCAATGGCTACTTCAAGAAGATTACCAGGAGCGTGCCCTTTGTGGGCCGTTTCGCCTTGTTCGTGATCCTGTGTTCTGCTGGTTATGCTTTCATCAGTTCACAGGCGGTTAAACTTTTCAAGATGTTCCTGATGAACCAGGCCGACTTGCCCTTGATCGGAATCATCGCAGGGAGTTTTGTGGTGCTGGCCATTATGGCTTACCGCGGTAAGGATGTTTGATTTTTAAGACTTCGTTCAAAGGAGATTGTATGAGCGAAAAAAAGATGGATAACGTAAGGGCCATAATGGCCCTGAATGATATGAAGGTGTACGCCAATTCAAGGGCACTAGATGCCTTGAACTACGCAATTGCCGTCCTTGAAAAGCTGGAAGAATCTGGCATCAAGCAACCCCTCGCCAGTTTAGAAAAGGAACCTTAATATGGAACAGTGGATTTTTGCTAGCGGAACTTTCTGGGCTCTGGTTCCCCCGATTGTGGCTATTGCCCTTGCCTTGCTGACAAAGGAAGTCTATTCTTCGCTTTTTGCCGGTGTGGTGATTGGCGCCCTTTTCATTAGCCAGGGTAGCTTTCCGACTTTTTTGGATTCCATTTTCAAGAATGGCCTTGTAGCCAAGGTCTCTGATCCCTGGAACGTAGGCATCCTCCTGTTCCTAGTCATTCTTGGAACCATGGTCGCCCTCATGAATCGTGTGGGTGGTTCGGCTGCCTTTGGTGAGTGGGCCAAGAAGCGCATCAAGACAAAGACGGGAGCCCAGCTGGCCACGATCTGTCTTGGCATCCTGATTTTTATTGACGATTATTTTAACTGCCTTACGGTGGGTAGCGTTATGCGCCCCATTACCGACAAGTACAAGGTCAGTCACGAAAAGCTTTCTTACCTTATCGATTCTACTGCGGCCCCGGTCTGCATTATTGCCCCCATCAGTTCCTGGGCTGCCGCTGTGTCGGGCTTTGTGGAAGGCGAAGATGGACTGGGACTTTTCATCAAGGCGATTCCCTTTAATTTTTACGCCCTGTTTACCTTGCTTGCCATTTTCCTGGTTGTTTTTTGGAAAATCGATTTCGGTGCCATGAAGAAGTTTGAGTCCGCCGTTGAAATCGCTGCTGCGAAAAGGGAAGAACCTGTCGTTCCTGAAGGTCGTGGCAAGGTGATGGACCTGGTGCTCCCCATTGTGCTGCTCATTGTCTTTTGTACCATCGGTATGATTTATACAGGTGGATTCTTTGCCAGTGGTAAGGAGGCCAAGGGCTTTGTGGATGCGTTCGGTGCAAGCGATGCTTCTATCGGTCTTGTGTTGGGTTCCTTCGCTGCTCTTGTACTGACTGTTATTTTGTATGTGTCTCGCGGTGTACTTCGCTTTGGCAAGTGCATGGAATGTCTGCCGGCTGGTTTCAAGGCCATGGTTCCTGCCATTCTTATTCTGAGTCTCGCCTGGACCTTGAAGGGCGTAACAGATACTCTTGGTGCAAAGGAATTTGTTGCCGGTGTCGTAAGCGGCAGTGCGGCGAGTTTCATGAATTTCATGCCCGCCATCATCTTTGTCATTGCGGCATTCCTGGCTTTTGCGACGGGAACATCCTGGGGGACTTTCGGCATCCTGATTCCTATCGTGGTGGCAGCCTTTGGCGGTGTTGACTACAGCCTCATGGTGATTTCTATTTCTGCATGTATGGCTGGTGCCGTTTGCGGAGACCATTGCTCTCCCATTTCGGATACGACCATCATGGCCAGCGCCGGCGCTCAGTGCGAACATGTGAACCATGTGAATACGCAGCTGCCCTACGTACTTTACGTGGCCAGCGTTTCCTTCGTGACCTTTATTATTGCGGGCTTTACCCGCAGTGCTGTTATCTCGTTGATCCTGGGTGCTTCCATGATTGTGGGTGGTCTGTTCCTGATCAAGAAGAGAATGCGGAAGTAAGACGGTCGCGCCTAAATACGAAATTTTAACGGCGAAAATTGTAAAAAAAAGTTAAGCATCCCGTGGTTTTGATATAGTTCACACCCGGGATGTCTTTTTGTGATTATCTTCTTACATTCGTTGTTTTCCTGAAATTGACTTTGTATTTTCTCATTCGTAAAACTTGAGGAACCAATATGAAGTCACATGAACTTTTCATTGTCAAACAGATTGTCGTTCTTTCCGTGATTGCAGCTGTTCTAGCTTACGTTTACGGTTAAGTTTAACACTGAGAGAGAAAGGTCGGTGCGGTATATCTGCGCCGGCTTTTTTTATACGGTGGAATGTCGGGTGGTGAGTTTCTAACTTTAAGGCATGGATTCTTTTGAGGAACATTTTTCCGAGGTGTTTGAAACCGCGAACCTGAAGGGGGCGCGGGTAACGCTTGTTGGCCTGCGGGAACTGGATGAGGCGGCGTCTGACGCGCTGTACCAAAAGATTTGCGGTTCCCGGGAATTTCTTCTGGAACACTTACCCTGGATTGCGGAAACGTCTCCTGCGGATCTTAGAAAGAGAGCCCGCTCCTGGTGTCTGCAGGCTCACTTGTCCCAGGGCGGCTGTTGGCAGATCCTCGAAACGGCAGAAGGCGGCTCGAACTCCATTGCGAACGTCGCCGAAAACTCCGTCGGGAACCTGGCAGGCTTCCTGATGATGGACGTGAACATGGGGAACCATTCTGCCACCTTGAGTTATTGGCTGTTCAGGGAATTTACCGGTCGCGGTCTCATGACGGAATCCCTGGAGTGCCTTTGTAGGTTTGCCCTTGACACTCTGCGGTTAAACCGAATGGAACTTTTCGCCTCGGTGGAAAATCCCAAAAGTCAGGGGGTGGCTCGCCGCTGTGGGTTCCGCGAAGAGGGTATATGTCGCGATTTTGAACTAAAAAACGGGATTTTCGTGGATCATGTCCGTTTTTCAAGGCTTGCCCGCGACGGTTAGGAATTGTTTTTCTGGTTACAGAATGTTTACTCGAGTAAACAACAAAAAGAGATTATTTTTTCAATATTGAGGCGCACTCTTCTATCTTTCTAAGTATGGAAAATGGGAAAGAAAATATCCTCGTAGAACCTGATGTTCTGCAGTACACCAATTACAGGGTGTACCTTAGGGACTATTACGAGTATAAGAAGAAGACCACTGCGGCCTTCAGTTTGCGTTTTTTTGCCGAAAAGGCCGGGCTTTCTAGTCATGCTCATCTGAAACTTGCCATCGACGGCAAGCGTAACATCACAAAGAACACTGCTACCAAGCTTATCCACGGTCTCGGTCTCGAGAATCAACGTGCCGCATATTTTGAAAGTCTGGTTTTCTTTAACCAGGCAACAACTGACGAAGACAAGAAAATCTACTACGCCCAGTTGATCAAGGCAAGCCCTCGCTCCAGGCTGCACAAGATGGACAAGGCTCAGCTTCGAATTTTTAAGGAATGGCATCATTCCGCAATTCTGGAAATGGTGGGACTCAAGGATTTCCGTCCTATCCCCGACCAGATTTCCAAGCGTCTCCGTGGCTTGATTACCCCGGCGCAGGTGACTGAATCCCTGAACTTGCTGTTGGAGTTGGGTCTGCTGGTAAAGACCGCTAACGGTTATAGACAGAGTAATCCGCTGATTACGACCGACGACGAAGTCCAGGATGTTGTGGTCAAGATGTACCACAACCAGATGCTTAGCCTTTCAAACAAGATGCTGAACGACCTTCCGGGTGCCGAAAGGGACGTTTCTGCCTTGACTTTTGGAATTAAGCGCTCTGATTTCGTTAATTTGAAGAAGCATTTGCAACTTATGCGAAAAGAACTACTAGATTTCTCTGCAAAAGCCGGAGAAGCTGAAGAGGTTGTACAAATCAACATTCAGCTGTTCCCGCTGACTCGAGGAGTGTGATGCGTTTCTTTTTGTCCATAGCCGCTTTCGCCAGCTTGATGCTAACTGGTTTGTCGTTGGTCGCCTGTGCCGATGACAAGTCTGTCGCTGGTATAGAAATTGGCAACCCGTCCCTGGATAATCCTATCGCCGATGGGGATACCACGGGACAGGATTCTATTCCCGTGATTACTCCGGATGATTCCATTCTTCCGGAACCGGAAGAACCTGTGTCCCTGCCGCTTACCGCTAGCTTTGTTGTGGATTACGATAAGGGTACTGCCGCCCGTGCGCTTACAAAGGCTTCCTCCAGCGATAGTGCTGTGATTCTGGATACCTTTGCACTGGAACTGACGAATGTCCGTACATACAACAGCATTTACGTCAGTGTGACGGACACCATATTGACCCGCGGTCTGACGGTCTGGCCCTACGAAGGGTCCGACGTGGAAACCATGCCTATTTCCTTTACGGAACAGTCCTTTGTTGAAGAAGATTTCAGCAAGATCGACCTGTTGCCTGAATCGGACTTCTACCTGAAGGAAATTGGTGTTTCCTTCAAGCCCCATAAGGCCGGCAAGGTTTATGGCCGAGTGCTGCGCGATGGTAAGTATGTTCCCTTTATCTTTAGCCTGTCTCACTTCCAGGCTTTGCAGTTGCGCTATCATTATTCCCAGATTGAAATCGATTCCGCGAAGAATGTGGCAAACCTGCAGGTGGAGTTCCGCGTCAAGAAGTTCGCTGACGGTCTTGACTTCTCCAAGGCTGATTTGTCTGACGGCGTTATCCTCATCGACAAAAAGAATAACGCGGCCCTTTGGGATTCTCTGAATAACCGCTTCATTCCTAGCTTCCAGCCGCTGCGCTATAAGTACCTGGAAGTTGGCGAAGCTGATACGGCCGGTGTCGAAAATGTGGAACGCATGGACTACGTGAACGACATCTGGAAGAATATCGCTGCAGGTCTTGGCGAGAACACCTTGATCAATGGAAACTTCAAGTCTCCCTTTACCACCGATTGGATCTTCAAGACCCAGCTTGGCGGCAAGGCCGACACCGCTATCGTTACCGAAAGGAGTGGCGACCGTATCATGAAGGTGAACGTGACCAAGGGTGGCAACTACTCCTACAGCGTTCAGCTCATGCAGGAGAATGTGGCTCTCATTGCCGGTGTCAAGTACAAGTGTATCTTTACCATCTGGTCTGAAGTGGAAGGCGAGATTACGGTTAGAATCGGTTCCTACTCCACCTACGAAGCGGTTGGCTTCTCGGAACACAAGGAAGTGGCACAGACCGGTCAGTCTATCGAGATTGAATTTACTCCCGAAGTGAACGATCCCTTTGCCCGCTTTGAACTGAATCTGGGCAAGACGGAAAGAGTCCTCCGAATCAAGGAAGCCCAGGTCCTTCGTTTGAGTAAGTAAGATCGCAAGGAAACAACGCAGACTTTTAAAGGCATCCTGGTGGGTGCCTTTTTTCTATAACTTTGATGGAACGTCTATAACCATTATCCTTTAACCTTTCTAATTTTATAGCACTATGGCAATGATTCCTACTTTAAAAGACAATCTCGTTATCGAGAATATCCGCCCGAACATCGAAGGCGGCCGTTTCATGATCAAGCGCGAACCGGGTGATTCCGTGACCGTGCAGGCAGACATTTTCCGCCACAGCCACGAGAAGTATGACGCCGCAATTTTTTACCGCCATGTCCCCGTAGAAGGCAAGGCCAAGAAGACCGCCAAGGCCGCAGCAAAGCCTGCCGCTGTCAAGTGGGAACAGGCTCCCATGCATTTCGTTGACAACGACCTCTGGGAAGGTTCCTTTACCGTCAACAACATCGGCTATTACGAATACAAGGTTTGCGCCTGGACCATCGAGCCCAAGGACAAGCCCACCGAAAGCCCGGTGATGAAGCTTCGTGTGGACCCGTCCTATGCACGTACCGGTACCTGGTACGAAATGTGGCCCAAGTCCCAGGGTACCGACGCCACCAAGAGCGCTACCTGGAAGGACTGCGAAAAGCAGCTGGACTACATCGCTGACCTCGGCTTCGATACCGTTTACCTGGTTCCCATTCACCCCATTGGTGTCACCAACCGTAAGGGTGCCAACAACGCCCTCCACGCCAAGACCGACAAGAAGGGTAAGCCCCTGGAACCGGGTTGCCCCTACGCAGTGGGTAACAAGTTCGGCGGCCACTATGCTACCGACCCTGAACTGGGCTCCATGAAGGACTTTGAACATTTTGCCAAGGCTGCACGCTCCAAGGGTCTGCGCCTGGCTCTGGACATCGCCTTGAACTGCTCCCCGGATCACCCCTACGTTAAGGAACATCCGGAATGGTTCTACCACGAACCTGATGGCTCCATCAAGTTTGCTGAAAATCCGCCCAAGAAGTACGAAGACATTTACCCCTTCGACTACTACAACAAGAACTACAAGGAACTGTGGCAGGAAATCGAGAACATCATCCTGTTCTGGGCCGATAAGGGCATCGAAATTTTCCGTATCGATAATCCCCACACCAAGCCCTTCCCCTTCTGGGAATGGCTCATCGCCGACGTCAAGGAAAAGCGTCCGGAACTGGTGTTCCTGGCAGAAGCCTTCACCCGTCCCAAGATGATGCATCGCCTGGCCAAGGCTGGCTTCGACATGAGCTACACCTACTTCGCATGGCGTAGCGCCAAGTGGGAATTCGAACAGTACCTGAAGGAACTGACCCAGTCCGATGCCAAGGAATACATGCGCGGCATCTTCTTCCCGACCACACCGGACATCTTCCCCAAGTACCTGGCTTACAAGGGCGCCAACGCCTTCAAGCAGCGCTACTTCCTGGCTGGTACCTTGAGCAGCCTTACCGGTATGTATAACGGTTACGAACTCTGCGAAAACATTCCTTCTCCCATCAAGGAAGAACTGCAGGATTCCGAAAAGTACCAGTACAAGGTTCACAACTGGGCTGGCCCCGGCATCCAGGACTTCGTCCGCCGCGTGAACACCGCCCGCCTGGAACATCCGGCTCTCCAGGAATACGATAACCTGGACTTCCACTACTGCGCCAACGACCAGCTCATGGTTTACTCCAAGAAGTCTGGCGAAGACGTTCTCCTGTTCGTCTGCAACATGGACATGGACAACGCCCAGGAAGGCATGGTGGAACTGGACATGGCAAAGCTTGGCCTCGACAACGACAGCTTCTTCTTCCTGAAGGACTTGCTCACCGACGAATCCTTCGTCTGGCGCGGCAACAAGAACTTCGTCCGTCTGGATCCCAACAAGGCTCCTGGCCATCTCTTGGTTCTTAAAAAGATCTAAGAGTTGAACGTCGCGGCCTCGCGAACGAAACTTTTTCAGGAAGTACCGACATTTTTGCCGGTACTTTTTCTTTTTTGCATATATATTAATCAAGTAAACTATTCACTCTTCACTCTTCACTGCCATGATTGATATTTATTCTCTCGCAAAAAATCCCCTTGTTTTTCAGAAGCCCCGTACCGTTACGTCGGCTTATATTGACGTGTCCGGGAAAATGGGCGTGGCCCAGACGGTTCTTATGGTCCAGGATAACCTCTGTGAAAATCTGGGGAAACTCAAACAGGATAATTTTTTCGTAAAGGAAAAGGGCGGCTATTGGGTTATTTCCAAGGCCAAACTGAAATTTTTCCAGCGCCCGTTCTGGGGTGATAAGGTGGTGACGACTTCATACCCTACAAGTAACAGCCTGATTCGAACTTATGAAAGTACCGCCATTACCACAACCGAGGGCGAACCCATTGTGTTGGCCGTACAGGAGGCCTGCTGCCTGGATTTGGTACGTCATCGTCCCATGAAACTTTCTACGGTGGGCTTTCCTACAGAGGGTTTCCCGGAACAGGTCCTCGATGACAAGTTTACCAAGTTCGAAGTGACTCCCGATGAGTACGAAGAGATTTACCAGCAGCGGGTTCTGCCTCAGCATCTGGACATGTCTCATCATATGAACAACATCAAGTACATCGAACTGTCGATGAACGTGTTCTCTTCTGCAGACTGGGAACTTTGTGCTCCCTCCGAAATGGAAGTCCATTTTTTGGGAGAGTCCATGGAAGGAACTCTGCTGAAGATTTTCCGTGCGGACCACAAGGGCGCCACCTACATGAAGATTGAAGATGAGACAGGACGTCAGGTCTTCGAAATGAAAATCAAGATGAAATAAAAAACGCGGCAGTAATCGCCGCACACTTTATACAAATTCTCTGAAGAATTCGGGCCGGTGAAAATCCGGCTTTTCTGTTTCTACGGGGAAGGCGCTCAGATAGTGGGGCGACTGGGACTTGTCGCCGCATTTATAGAGGTTGCCACGAAGAGACTTTCCGACAAATGAATTCAGTCCGAAGAGGCTGGCGGGAATCTGTACGGTCATTCCCCAGCAGACCAGGTTCCCGGCGACGCTGGCCACTTGCTTTGTGCGGATGACCTTGTTGATGTCTTCCTGGGACAGGGTGGTACGGTTGTTGCGATCTGGCCCGTGGGCTGCCAGCAGGAAACCTCGGCTTGTCGTTTCGAAGTTGAAGTACTCGCTGGGGTTTGCTGGGTTCTGCAGGAAAATTTCTACGCAGGAATCTTCCCAACTGCGGCCGTTGTCTTCTTGCACTTCGGCACGGAAGCAGGTGTCGGGTTCCTCGATGGTAAAGCTGACGGTAAAATAGTCGGCGCTGATTTCTACGTCGGCAAGGACTGAGGGGAGAACTTTTCCCTGATTCTGAGGCCAGTTTAGATTTGCATTAAGAAGCATGGCTATAAGATAGATAATCACTGATTAATCAGTGATTAATCGCTGCTTAATTTAGAATGAAAAAATGGGAATGCCTTTTTTTGATGAAAAAGGGCGTTTTTGTATTTGGCATGGCTTTTGCATTAAGGGGGCGTCATCGGACGGTTCTGGTAAACCGTTAGATGTTGGATAAGTTAACGCCAATGACTTAGGAGGTCTTTATGGCAGAACAGATAAAAGAAAATGAAGTCAAACAGGCAACAAGTCAGTTTGATTGTCTTGCAGTCACCAGTGTCCAGGTTTTCCCTTTTAAGGAAGGACCTAGCATGGGACATATTAAGGGGCTTGCCACCGTAGTCCTGAATGACCAGATGTTGATTCGTGGTCTTCGTGTGATGGATGGTGAAAACGGTATGTTTGTGGGCTATCCGAACGATCCTTTCTATAAGGGCGAGGAATTCCGCACCATTTGCTCTCCCGTTACCCGCCAGCTCCGTGAACACATCGAAAACTGTGTTCTTGAACGCTATCAGGCCGCCATGGCCTAGGAAGGTTCTCTTGTTCCATAGAATCCGTTCTTACTGCCTGTTTGGAATAAAGGCTGTTCCCGTAAGCGTCGAGGTCGACGCCTCTCAGGGGCTGCCGGGTTTTACTTTGGTTGGATTACCTGACAATGCGGTAAGGGAATCTAGGGAACGAGTGGTCTCGGCCATCCGTTCCATAGATAAGGTGGTGACAGGTTTCCGAACGACGGTGAACTTGTCGCCCGCGGATTTGCGGAAGGAGGGCAGTGCCCTTGACCTGCCGTTGGCTATCGGTCTTCTTGTGGCTACCGGCGAAATTGAAGTTCCTGATTTGGAACGGTTGGTGTTTGTGGGGGAACTTTCCCTAGATGGTTTGCTGAAGCCTGTTCGTGGAGTCCTTTCGGTGGCCATGAGTCTCCCTGATCGCAAGAGAGACGTTCTTGTGGTGCCTCGGGGGAACGAACGGGAGGTACGTCTTGTAGAAGGTGTGCGGTACGTGTGTGCGGATTCCCTAAAGGAATGCGTTGGTGTGTTAGAAAAGGGGGCTGTGTCTAAGGCTGTTTCGGCGGCGGGACTGGCTGCCGTGCATGGAGCGGAGAGGGGCGCTGGACAGGGGTATGCCTGCATACAGGGAATACCAGACTTTAAGAATGTCATCGGGATGGAAGGGGTCAAAAGAGCTCTTGAGGTGGCTGCTGCCGGAGCCCATAATTTCCTGTTGGTTGGTTCTCCCGGTGCGGGAAAATCATTATGTGCCAAATGCCTTCCGGGAATCCTCCCCGAAATGACGGATGAGGAAATTCTCGAGACGACCCGCATACATTCCTGCGCAAGGGCTGCAGGGGATATGGAATGCTTTAAGCCGGTAATGGTTCGTCCTATCCGGACGCCACACCATTCGGCGTCTATGGTGTCTCTTGTTGGGGGCGGCGTGCATTTGCGGCCTGGGGAGGCTAGCATGGCTCATAATGGCGTTTTGTTTCTTGATGAACTCCCCGAATTCAACCGCAGTGTCCTGGAGGCTTTGCGAGAACCGATGGAAGAGGGACTCATTTCGGTGAGCCGGGCTAGCGGAACGGTCGTGTGGCCTGCTCGTTTTATGATGGGGGCAGCCATGAATCCTTGCCCCTGTGGCTATGCCATGGATGCAAAACGGAACTGTACGTGCCTGCCGGAAGCCCGCAAGCGGTATCAGGAAAAAATTTCGGGACCGCTGCTGGATCGTATCGATATCCAGGTCAGTGTGCCCTCTGTGGAGGCATCCCAGTTTGCCAGCGGGGCCACTATATCTGAGACTTCTGCAGACATTCGCAAGCGGGTCTGTGAGGCTAGGGCCTTGCAGAGGGATCGCTTTAAGAATCTCCCTTTCAAGACCAATGCGGAAATGTCGTCCGAAGCGGCGAAATCGTTCTGCAGGTTGTCTGCAGCTACCGAGCGTTTTGCCATATCTGCCGCCGACAAGATGGGCTTGAGTGCACGAGGCTACTTCAGGCTCCTGAAGGTGGGACGGACCATAGCTGACCTTCGCGGGGCTCCTGCCGTCGAAATTCTGGACCTGTCCGAGGCGCTTCGCTATCGTTCCTTTCGCTCCTGATTGAACGTTGTAAAAGAACTTTCTCCTCCGTCCCCTCATCACAAGCAAAGCGCCTCTCCTAACGGAGGGGCGCTTCTTGCTTGATCTCTTGTTTTATCTCTTGCTTAGCGTCGCATCCTAATGGATGATTCTGCCCCGACGCAATCAGGGATGGCGCACGGCTTTCTGACGGAAACCTCGACGGCCTGAGCCTTGGGATAATTCCCGAGAATGCGTTCGGCGCAGCGGTACACCAGGGTTTCTTCCAGCTGGAAACAAGAAAGGCGGATAAACCCTTTCAGGTCTTCCGCCAGTTGTGCATAGTCTATGGAGTGTGCCAGGTCTTCGTTTCTGGCAGCGAGGGTAAAATCAGACCAGACGGTCACGTTCAGTACGATCGGCTGTTCGTTTTCGCGTTCATAGGGAAGGGTCCCGATGATGCAGTCGAAAGTAAGGTCCCGAAGGCTGATTTTACCGAGTTCTGTTACCATACGTAGAGAACGACTGCGCCTGCGATAGATGCGCCTGCTACGCCGAACCAGATGTTACGGGCAGAAGCATAGGAATCGTGGGTCTTCTTGTTTTCGTTCATACGGTTCTGGAGGCTCTGCATGGTCCAGTAGACGGGGCCTTCTTCGGTGGTTCTAAGCACGTACTCGCCCTTGGAAATCATCACTTCTTCACAGCTGGGGTTGCCGTTACAGGCGCGGAGGAGGTTGCCCTTAAGTTCGTCCAGGTCGTCGTAGGCGCTCTGGGCCTTGTTGGCTTCCTTCTGCTGGAGGATGCCCATGACGATGCTTGCTGCGGCCAGGGCGGTGAGACCCACTGCGCTCCAGAAGCGGACTTCGTCAGCGATACCGAAACGGTCGCCTACGTTGCCTGCTGCGTCGCTGGCTGCCTGGTCACGGCTGTCGGCTGCAGAGTTGTCTATCGGAGCGGTAGTCTTGTACTGGAAGACATCATCATCGTCTTCGCAATCTTCATCGTCGTCGCAGTATTCGTCACTGCTGGTTGCAGCGGCAGCGGTTTCGGCGACAGGTTCGTCGGCGCCTTCGCCCTTGAGGGTCACGGGGCTGCCGTCAATGAAGACGATTGCAGAGGAAAGGCCGTCGGCGAAGACGGACTTGCCATCGAAGTATACCTTTTCGACGTCCTTGTCGGCGTCCATGCCGCGCTTGGAGTAAACCTTGGCGGTCAGGAGCTTGGAGTAGTCGACGCCGTCAGCGGTCATGGCGGTCATGGAGGACAGGTCGCCTGCGGAGCCCTGGTAGAGCTGGTAGGTCGCGTCGTTGTCGCCGAACGGGTCTACAAACTTCTGACGGACGACCAGACGGCCATCCTGGAGGGATTCCACTTCGTCTGCCGGGATGGTCTTCAGTTCGCCACCGAATTCGGCAGAGATGTATTCGTCGGGAGTACCGGCGTCCTTAGCATCAAATTCATTAATATCGTACGGACCGGCAAAAGCGGACACGACAGAAAGGCACAGGGCCCACAAAATTGAACGTTTCATTTGATAACTCCAATATGGACTATTTTTCGTGAAATATATAAAAAAAAGATTGAAAATTCACAAAGGAAAGTTTTTTGCAGTATACAAAGGTAAATGATTAAGGGATAGTCGGATAGATGATGCAAATTATATAAAGAAAAGTTTACAAAAGTATGCTTTGCATAGTTGATTTGTGCATTTGACCATGTTTTTTTGCCCCCTTTTACTATATTTTAATCCGTAAATTTTAACTCTAACCAGAAGGTGCTAATCATGGCAAAGCTTTCTATTGAAGATCTCGAACTCGCTGGCAAGCGCGTGTTCATCCGTGTCGACTTCAACGTTCCCCAGGACAAGGTCACCGGCGAAATCACCAACACCAAGCGTATCGAAGCTGCTCTCCCCACTATCCAGTGCGCTCTCGATAAGGGTGCTGCTGTTATCCTCGCTTCTCACCTGGGCCGCCCCAATGGCGAAGTGAACATGAAGTACACTCTCGCTCCCGTTGCCAAGAAGCTCGAAGAACTCATCAAGAAGCCGGTGAAGTTCCTCTCTGACTGTGCAGGTGCAGAAGTTGAAGCTGCTTGCGCTGCTATCAAGCCGGGTGAAATCATCCTCCTCGAAAACCTCCGCTTCCACATCGAAGAAGAAGGCAAGAAGAAGGACGCCGAAGGCAACAAGGTTAAGGCTGACAAGGAAGCTGTCAAGGCATTCCGCGCTTCTCTCACCAAGCTCGCTGACGTATATGTTAACGACGCTTTCGGTACCGCTCACCGCGACCACTCTTCCATGACTGGTGTTGAACTGCCGCAGCGCGCTGCTGGCTTCCTCATGAACAAGGAACTCAAGGCATTCGACGCAGTTCTCAACAACCCCCCGCGTCCGTTCCTCGCAATCCTCGGCGGTGCTAAGGTTGCCGACAAGATCCAGCTCATCAACAACCTCCTGGACAAGGCTGACAAGATCATCATCGGCGGCGGCATGGCATTCACCTTCAAGAAGGTGATCGACAATATCGAAATCGGTTCTTCTCTGTTCGACGAAGAAGGCGCAAAGCTGGTTCCGGAACTGATGGCTAAGGCTAAGGCTGCTGGCAAGGAAATCATCCTCCCGGTTGACTACATCGCTGCTGACAAGTTCGCTGCTGACGCTGCTACCAAGGCTGTTTCTGACGCTGAAGGTATCCCCGCTGGCTGGATGGGTCTGGACGTTGGTGCAGAATCCACCAAGAAGTTCGTTGAAGCTATCAAGTCCTCCAAGACCATCGTTTGGAACGGTCCTGCAGGCGTGTTCGAATTCGAAGCATTCGAAAAGGCTACCAAGGCTATGGCTGACGCAATCGTCGAAGCTACCGCAGCTGGTGCAATCACCGTAATCGGTGGTGGCGATACCGCTACTGCAGCTAAGAAGTACGGCGCAGACAAGAAGGTCACCCACACCTCTACCGGTGGTGGCGCTTCTCTCGAACTCCTGGAAGGCAAGGTCCTGCCGGGCGTCGCAGCCCTGACCGACAAGTAACTTGCGATGATAAGCGGCGCATTGCCGCGTTGCTCGCCCCCTCACGTACGAAAGTACGCTACGGGGGTTCGCGCCTTGCACTGCTTGCTTCTAATCGCAAATTACATTTGCGTTTTAGAGAAATTGTGAATTGAAAAAATCCCGATGAAAGTCGGGATTTTTTTGTATTTGGGGGAGGTGGGCTTGCGCCTTGCGGACCACTACGGTTGAATTGAACGGAAATGACTTTGATAACCGTAGTCAAGCTCTAAGTCATTGTTGGCTGGCGTTGGGGTTGACGGTTTCGTCGTGCTCCTCGAATTGGCTCACTTTCTTGAACCAGTAGTCTTCACTGTTGATGGAGCTCATGTTGTTGATGATGGCGTCCAGATCCAATTCTTCATTGTTGTTGTTTTCGTTAGGCATGTGCTGAATATAGTATTATCTGTTTAATTTTGTATTTTTGCAGTCATGAACAAATTGATTTGGGGGTTAGTTTTGTTGATTTCTGTAGGGGCGGCTCAGGCTCAGCTTGTTCCCAAGGGTATGGCTATCTACGGCAGTGTGGACGGGACTGATGTTGTGCCGCAGGAGGAGTCTTCCTATGGGTCGGAAAATTCTGTGCCTGATTCGTTGCTGAACTGGAACGAAGACCGTGCCGTTTTTGCGGATAGTGTGTCCATTTACATGAAGGATTACAACTACAATATTGGCAATAAGCAGTTTGCCCGCTATGGTGGGATTTGTGGTAGGGCAGGGCTTGGTATCGCCCTTATCGGTATTGATATGCTGTCCGCGGGACTTGCCATGGATAAACGCAGTTTTGATAATGCGCTCAGTTATGGCGGTGTTGCAATGATTACGGGCGGAATTCTTTAAGCAGAAAAAGATTGATTACCAGCGGAGACATTCCGTTTTGCAGACAAATGACTATTAAAACGTGAGGTTTTTATGGCAGAAAAGATTTCTGAAATTTCAAAGGTGTATCACAAGGAACACGGCAACTGCGCTGTGTCTGTGACTTATGGTTATTGGCGTGCCCAGGGCAAGTCTGAAGCGGAAGCTCTGGAACTGGCCATGGCTGTAAAGCAGTTCAGTGGCGGTCGTGCTCCGGAGGGAACTTGCGGCGCCTTACATGCGGCAAAGCTGTTGGCTCCTGCCCAGTCTGATGCCATTGTGGAGTTCTTCAAGAACGGTGCCAAGGGCTGCACCCTGTGTAGTGAAATTCGCCCCAATGGGGTGATTCCCTGCAACCGCTGTGTGGAATTGGCGGGCGAGGCGCTGGACTCCTTGAATAAATAGGGCGGTCTGGGGTTTTATTTTGCGATTCCATTAAGTATCTTTGTGTCGGTGTTCGGGTATTTAGGAAAAGGAGACTTGATGAAGAATCGTTTTGGACTTTTGGCCCTTACGCTTTTTGTGGCGGGTTGTAGTTTTTTCGTGGCATGTGGCGAGTCAGCCTCTGAAGCAGAAAATTCGGATCCGGTTCCTCAGGCGGAATCTAGTTCTGCCATGGGAACGGCTGACCCCGCTGAAGTTTTTTCGTCGGCTGTAGTAGAAGTCCCCCAGACCTTGCCCTGCGCTCCCGAGGAGGAGGGCGGTTTTGTGTGGATCGAAACGGGTAAGAGTTATTACCGTTGCGAGTCCGGTTTGTGGACTGCGTATGACGTGGCGCCTCATAAGAGAGGTTTCGATCCGTGCCAGTTTAATTTTGGTGCGGCCTGGAGTACCGACAAGGAACGCGATTCTACGAATTACGCCGGCCTGGACTATATTGCGGTCTGGCTTGGTGATAACGATTTCTATAACGGCTTTGAAGAACGTATGGTAAAGATGAGCGTGGAAATTGGCGCGACTCCCATGATTTACGCTTACGTGATTGCCGAGTTCGACAAGGATCATGGAATTGACGACTGCAATATTTCCAAGGCAGAAAAGACCCATTGCTCCCATGGGGCCCAGATGATTCGCGAATATTTTGCGGACTCCATTTTGTATCGTTATGCGGCTTATGCCAACGGTATGCGTGAACAGCTGATTTACCGTCTGGAGGTGGATGCGGATACTTATGAATCCATCTGGCTGATTGAACCGGATTTTTATCAGTATTCCGAAACGGCTTCAAGGCAGAAGGAAAGATACGATGGAACTGTCCAGGAAGGAGGCGGCATTCCCGATTCCCTTATGGGCGTGTACTTCAAGCAGATCGTGGATACCATTCGTGCCTACTTGCCTGCGGCAAAGATTGCCATCGATATTTCACCCTGGATTGGCGATAAGGATACGGCCCTGTTTGCCCAGTGGTATTCCAACTTTGACATGAGTATCGTGGATTTTGCGGGAACTTCCGGCGGTTCGTCCCTGGCGACATCCGAGAAGATTGTGGCTGCCAATTCTGCCTCCTGGGCGAAGATTCATGAGGTGACGGGCAAGCCCATTCTTGCGGATGCGGGCTATGGTGCCGGTGGCGCAAGTAACGGCCACAAGAAGCCTTGGGATGATGTCCAGAACATCAAGGCCAGAATGGCCAACGGTGTTGTGGGTATTATGCAGATGAATGCCGCTAACGATTTCCCGGTAAGGGCTGATACCATCAGGCCGCAGCTGAATTATACGTTCCCCTGGTGCAATAACTAGGGCGGCACTTCGACGGTTTTAATCTTTTTTCTATCTTTGCGGTTGTAAAAACGAGGTTTCTATGTCTATTATCGTAGTTGACTACAACGCTGGCAACTTGACGTCTGTGATGAACGCTTTGGAACACATCGGTGCCGATGCTGTTTCTAGCCGCGATCCCGAAGTGATTGCCAAGGCTGATCGCCTGATTTTCCCTGGCGTTGGCGCTGCGGCTTCGGCTATGGAAACCTTGACTAGGACCGGAATCGGTGAGGCTATCAAGACGGTGGTGAAGGCCGGCAATCCAGTGCTTGGTATTTGTATCGGTTGCCAGATCATTCTGGAAGAATCCGAAGAAGATGGCGGTGTCAAGACTTTGGGTCTGATTCCCGGCAAGGCTGTGCGCTTTAAGGATGAACCGGGCCTGAAGATCCCTCACATGGGTTGGAACCAGGTGGAATTTACCCGCGAACACCCCATTATGAAGGGCATCGCCAGCGGTAGCGATTTCTACTACGTTCATTCCTATCACCCGGTGGTGCCTGCGGAGTATAGCTTTGCTGAAACTACTTACGGCACCCAGACCTTCCAGGGCCTTATTGGCAAGGATAACCTGATTGCTTCCCAGTTCCATCAGGAAAAGAGTGGTGATGTGGGGCTTGCCATGCTGAAGAACTTCTGCGACTGGAAAGTTTAATTCGCCTTAGCCAATTTTTTACTTTATAGTTAGACCGTGTTAATCCGCGGTCTTTTTTTATAATAAAAAAATATGGATTCTTGGTTAAGAGTCTGGTAGTTTACGTCTATTTTAATTGATAAAATAAATTTTGTATCATTGATTTATTGACGAATGATACAAAATAAATTATGTTTGCCTTCGCCGTCAAGGCAGGTAAATTTTTGAAGCCCATAACCGATTATCAAAGCTATCGCTGCTATATGCAGGAGTTTTATGAGGAGCGTAAGCGAACGGATTCGTTTACGTGGCGAGAATATGCCCGTCTGGCAGGGTTTTCTTCGCCTACCTACCTGAAGTTGGTTTGCGAGGGCAAAAGTAGCCTTAGCGAGGCGGGAATCGGCAAGGTGGCCGACGCCGTGGGGCTGAAGGGTTTTGATTACGTCTATTTCCGTTACCTGGTGCAGTTTAACCAGGCTAAAGATGACGAGTCCCGCAAGAAGGCGTTCGGTGCCATGCAGGAAGTGGCCAAGTCAAAAAAGATCCGCGTGCTGGATGGCGACGCCTACGCTTATTTTGAGTCCTGGAAGAATCCGGTGCTGCGTGAATTAGTGGCCATGATGCCGGGTGCCACTCCCGAGGCTATGGCAGCCATGTGCTGGCAGCCGGTAAGTGCCGACGAAGTCTGCGCTTCGCTTGATTTGATGGTAAAGTTGGGTTTGTTACAGAAGAAGGGCCGTAATGTTTATGTGCAGACGGATAAGGCTCTCGTGGGGAATTCCGATGCGATTCCCGTGGCTGTACGGACGATGCATCGGGAAATGGCTGCGCTTGCTCAAAAATCTATAGATGCGTTTGATGTGAATGATCGAAATATTATGGGTGTTACAATGAGTGTTGATCGTGAAGCTTACGAACAAATTGTGGAGGAACTGCTTTCGTGCCGACGAAAAATAGCCTCCATTGCCAATGCCAGCAGAAAGCCGGATCAGGTATATCGTTTGAACTTACAATTGTTTCCTTTGACAAAGAAAATCTAGAAAGCTGATTTGGGACGGCTAGGATGACTAAAAAAAATATTGCATTCTCTATTGTTTTAACTAACGCGTTTTTACTGGGTGGTTGCGGATCGGACCGCCACATGGTTTTTGACGAAGGATCCACCGAAGAAAACAATGCTTCTGTTGAAGTGGTCCACATTGAAGATGTAAACGTGGTGGACGTACCCGGAACATGGTCTATGTTGGATGGCGGTGAAGGGTCTGAAATTAAATGGGACGTTGACGGTGATAAAGTCTTTTCAAGGACTTGGCTGAAATCGGCTCAAAAGAAATGTGGCGGTTTCTGCGGAACGGTTGTTCTTGGAAAGAGCTCGTCTGACAAGGTGGCTTCCGTTGGGTTTAATCTGGATCTTTCCAAGGAACGGAATGATACGCTGGTTTTGGCGGATGTTTCGTCTTGGGGACAGTTGTGCGTGGAATATGCTTCTGGCCTGGATGTTCGCGTCGACCTGGAATCAATGGATTCGACAGGTGTTGTCGTTGAGGATTCTCCGACGGCCTTGTATAAAAAGACGTCTGGCGATTCGGTCGAAGTTCGTTGTGTTGGCTGGGAAAAATTCAAACCGAAAAAGTCCGGAAAAATTCCGGGTCTTGAAGCGGTGAAACGTCTGGTTTCCCTTTCGTTCTACTTTGAGGGGTCTCCTGGGATGAGTGGCTATTTTAACATCCGGAAGCTGGGGGCCCTGGTGGTCGGTAGTTTCAAGGAGACTCAAGAAGAAAAAATTGATGACCCTCCAGCAGATTCTCTAGCAGATTCACCAGTGGATGATTCTGTAAATGTTCCTGTAGATTCTTCTGGTGGAGATACGTTGCTTATTACGTCGGCGGAATCTAGCTCGGGAGAAATAGCGTCTTCGGCGGAGTCCAGCTCCGGAGAGATTGACTCATCAGCGGAAACTAGTTCGGCGGAATCGACCTCTTCGGCGGAATCAAGTTCGTCAGCGGACACAACCTCGTCAGCGGATTCAACTACGTCGTCGGAATCTAGTGTGGATGCGTTGATCACTCCTGCGAAACGGACGATTGATACAAATGATTTGGTGGAGTTATGGGATGGATCAATAAGTTATGAGGTAAAAACAGAATTTTGGGAAATGGATGAATACGGAGCTCCCTGGTATGCTTTTGATGATCATGTTTATGAAGGTTCTTCTACGATTACGTGGCCGGTCTCGTTAGGAGGCGGCTTTGATTCGGAATCTTTAGATGAAGTCATCGAAGAATGTCTGGGTATTTGTGGTACGATTGAATTTGGCGATGTGGCTAAAGGAAAACCACCGTTTGTGGGGGTTGGCTTTGACGTGAAGGGATCTTCTGATTTAATTGCGACGGCTAGGCCTGTTGATGTGACTCCCAAATGGGATGGCGTGTGCGTCGTGTACAAGTCCGACATGAGCGGAGCTATCGTTCTGGACCCGGGATTAGAAAAGGCGGGAACGATGAGCTTCCAATTGCCTGAGGCGGTTTTTGAAAGCTCTTCTGAAATTGTCCGTAAATGTGCTTTGTGGAGTGATTTTACCAAACCCGATTCAAAAGAACCTTCCGACGAAAACGTGGAAGAATCTTTGGCGTCCGTTAGAATCAAGTTTGACGGAAGCTCGGGTAGTGGTGGATCTTTCGCAGTCTATCGAGTGGAAGCTGTCAAAGTCACTGAATAATTACGGCAGTTCACCGCCAATCAGTTCCATCTGCTTTTTATAGATGTCCTTGCAGGCGTTTTCGCCCAGGTCAAGGAGGGTGTTCAGCATGGCGCGATCGAAGCTGGCGTGTTCGCCGGTGCCCTGGACTTCGATGAAGTTCTTGGCATCCTGCATCACCACGTTCATGTCGACGTCGGCTGCGGAGTCTTCTACATAGCAGAGGTCGCAGAGTGGCTTGCCGTTTACGACGCCGACGGAGATGGCGGTAATGGCGTGCTGGAGGATCTGTTCGGTGAGGCCCAGAC
Organism: Fibrobacter sp. UWH1; assembly: GCF_002210365.1. Lineage (NCBI taxonomy): Bacteria > Pseudomonadati > Fibrobacterota > Fibrobacteria > Fibrobacterales > Fibrobacteraceae > Fibrobacter > Fibrobacter sp. UWH1. Next base: position 50,843 of record NZ_MWQG01000011.1, on the reverse strand, counting down.
GTTCCTTGATTTTCTTCAGGGCGATGGCCAGGGCTACAAATCCGCCGATAATGCTTGCGGTACGGGTGCCGCCGTCGGCTTCGATGACGTCACAGTCAATCACGATGGCGTTTTCGCCAAGGGCGGCCAGGTTTGCGGCTCCGCGGAGGGAACGACCTACGAGGCGCTGGATTTCCTGGGTGCGTCCGCTGGCACCTTTACGTTCGCGTTCGACGCGCTTGCCGGTACTCTGAGGCAGCAAGCTGTATTCTGCGGTAATCCAGCCAGTGCCGCGGCCAGCCAGCCAATCCGGAACCTTGGGGAGCAGGGTGGCGTTGCAGATCACGCGGGTGCGACCCATTTCGATAAGGACGGAACCGTCGGCGGAACTGATAAAGCCGGTGGTCATTTTCAGGTTTCTGTATTCGTCAAACTTTCTGTCGGTGCGTTCGTATGCCATAGAAAAATCCTTTTTCAATTATGATTTATGAATTATAAATTATGAGATTTAGTTTGGCGCCTACGGCGCGATTATTAATCTCGTACCTCGTAATTTGTAATTCGTAATTAGAACTTAAGCGTTTCTACCACGCCTTTCTTGAAGGTGCCAAGGATGTACACGAAGCTGGTGTAGTTTTTGAGTTCTGCCAAGGCGGCCTGAGCGTTCTCGTCCTTGATGTTTGCTTCAAAGGAAACGTGGAAGATGTAACCCCAGGGTTTATCGGGGTGGGGGCGGCTTTCGCAACGGGTCAAGTTCAGACCTCGCTTGGCGAAACAGCCCAGGGCGTTGTAGAGGGCGCCTACGGCCTTGTCGTCGGCCAGTTCGAAAAGGATGGTGGTCTTGGCGTTCTCGCTTTCGGTGAAGTCTGCGGGAGTTTTCTGGATAGCGTAGAAGCGGGTGAAGTTGGTTCCCTTCAGGTTTTCGAGGCCAGCCTTCAGAATGTCCAGATTGTAAATCTTGGCGGCGTATGCGCTGGCGATGGCGCCTTCGTCGCGGTTACCGCGGGCGGCCAGTTCTTCGGCAGAACCTGCGGTATCGAATGCAGGGATTGCCTTGATCTGGGGGTTTTCTGCAAAGAAGTGTGAGCACTGGGCCAGAGCCTGGGGGTGGCTGTAGACGCGCTTCAAGTCTTCAACTTTTACGCCGGGCATAACGCAAAGGGTGTGCTCGATGCGGAGCATGACTTCGCCAACGATGCGGTGACGCCACTTGTAAAGCAGGTCGTAGTTCGCTTCGATGGAACCTGCCGTAGAATTTTCGATAGGGATTGCACCGCCGTCGGCTTCACCAGTTTCAATGGCCTGGTAAATTTCTTCGAAAGTGTCCATGGGCAAAGTTTCGATGTCTTCGCCAAAAAGGTAGTGGGCTGCGCAATCGCTGTATGCGCCCTTGCGGCCTTGGAATGCAATTTTCTTCATGACGTTAAGTTAGAAAATTTGCGGTTCCTGTTGCGAACCCCCTATTTAAAACGCTTGGCTCCCTTGTACTTGGGACTCCAGTATTTGTCGTTCATGGGGCTGATCATTACGCCCTTGCTGGTGCTGGCGTGGGTAAACCGGTCGCCGCTCATGTAGATGCCAATGTGGCTGATGCCCCAGAAGTCTCCGAAGAAGACCAGGTCTCCTTCCTTCAGGTCGCCGCGGCTCACCTTCTTGCCGCGTTCATCCTTGTAGATGCCTTCGGCGTTATGTTTGAGGGCGATGCCGTAAAGCTCCTTGTAGATGACCATGACGTAGCCGGAACAGTCGATGCCCGATTTGCTGGTGCCGCCCAGTTTGTAGCGGGTTCCCAACCAGGGCTTGATGACCCCTTCTAGGGTGGTTGCCTTCTTGGGGGTGGCGCGTGCTACTTCTTTCTTGTTGATGGCGGCGTGGGCCTTGGCCGAGGAATTCTGACGAGGCGGTTTTACCGTGTCTTGGGGAGTTGTTGCTGCTGTTGCGACAGCTGCAGGTTCAGAGGTGGTCTGTGGGGCTGGCTGCTGAGCCTGCGCTGTTCTAGCGGGCTTGTAGCCTCCAATTCGCCGATCGTACCCAGTACGAACAGGAAAGGAGCAAGCCGAAAGGAATGCCAGGGTTAAAGCAAGAAATAGAATATTTCTCAGGAGAGCCATCAAGCGAAATCTAAATATTTTTCGCTAGTCCAGGAATCCGTGAGGTTCGAATCCGAGGCTCTTTACCAATTCGAAATCGGTGGCGCTGTTGACTCCGGCGGTGGTCAGCATGTCGTCGGTGATGGTGGCGTTGGCTCCGCTCTTGAATGCCTTTGTACCGTAATCGCCTAGAACGCCGCGGCCACCGGCCAAACGCAAATAGGCCTTGGGATTGATAAAGCGATAGATGGCGACGATTCTGCAGAATTCGTCGTTGGTCATCTTGGGCAGATTTTCGAAAGGAGTTCCCGGAATGGCGTTCAACACGTTGATGGGGGTGGACTTGGCACCCAGTTCGCGGATGTCGATGCACATGTCGATGCGGTCTTCCATGGTTTCGCCAAGGCCCATGATTCCGCCGCTGCAAATTTCAAGGCCTGCGGCTACGGCATTCTGCAACACTCCGATTTTGTCATCGTAAGTGTGGGTGGTGCAAACGTCAGGGAAATGACGGCGGTAAGTTTCCAGATTATTATGGAAACGGGAAAGGCCCGCTGCCTTCAATTGATCAAACTGCTCGCGGTTCAGAAGACCGCTGCTGAGGCAAACGCTAAGCCTGGTTTCTTTCTTGAGGCGACGAATGGTTTCGCAAATCTGTTCTACGTCATTCTTGGTGAGAGTTCTGCCGGAGGTGACGATAGAATAGCGGGGGATGCCTGCGGCTTCCTTCTTCTTTGCGTCGGCTACGATTTCGTCGGCGCTGAGCAACTTGTATTCCGGAGCGCCGGTGTGGTAGTAGCTGGACTGTGCGCAGTACTTGCAGTTTTCGGAACAGCGACCGCTGCGGGCGTTGACGATGGAGCAGAAGTCGAAATCGTTGCCGTGGAGTTTTTCGCGGATTTCGTTGGCGGCGGCGGTCAATTCTTCCAGGTCAGCGTCAAGTAGCTTGATGGCATCTTCACGGGTGGTAACGTAACCATCATTCAAAATCTTGTTTTTCAGTTCCTGGACGAAAGACATAAAAACTCCTTGGTTCGCGGCATGTCCCGACGGCTCAAAATATAGAAAAAGGCGAGTGTCGCGACAGAAAATTTATTTTCTGGCATGACCTAGCCGCACTATATGCACTGGAAGAGTGCCATATAGAAAAAGGCGAGCTGTGCCCGCCTATACTATTTCTAATGCACGGCGATAACCGCACTCTATTAGAAAGAAATTTCCTTTACACCATCCTCGATGAGGTAAGGCATTTCTTCGTGCATGGTGACGCCTTCTGCAATCTTGCTCATGTCCAGATGGATGTAGTTGATGTCGCCATCGGCAAGGACGGTTCCGCTCATATCCATGATGCTGGCGTGGGTGATAAAGAATCGGGGAGTGATCTTTACGATCTCGCCGCGGCCGATCAACTGTTCGCCATAGGGAACGGGTTTGCGGTACTTGGTTTCAAGGGACATGGTGACGCCCCAGATAGATTCGTCGCCGCCTTCCTTGGCCCACACTGCGCGAAGTCCCATTTCGTCTAGCATGGCGGTAATGAGGCCTCCATGAACGCGACCGGGATAACTCTGATGCTGTTCGCGATACTGGAACAGACTCATGACGCTTCCGTCTTCCATATTGTAGAACGGAGCGCGGACCCCGTATTCGTTGTCCAGTCCGCACATCATGCACATCTTGCTGTTGTGCTGCTTGCTAACCACTTTGATGATGTTACTCATTCTAAAACTCCGTATCCTGTTGCGATTACTTTTTGGCCAACATAAAATCCAGGATCTTTACCAGGGTGTCGTTGTTCTTGCCGATGTTTTCGGCGCATGTTTTTCGGATGTCCTCGACGCTCTGAACGTACTTGCAACCGGATGCCGATTCAATTTCTTCGGCCCCGTTTTTCAACATGCTTTCCATAGATTCCAAGGTGGTTTCCAGATGGAACTGCAATGCCAATGCGCTGCCCAGGCGGAATGCCTGACGGGGGCATGCTTCGCTACGGGCCAAGGCTACGGCCTGTTTGGGAATGTCAAACGTTTCGCCATGCCAATGGAATGCTGTCATAGATTCGGACATTCCGTTTTCCCATTCCACGGGGAACCAACCGATTTCCTTTTCGGGGCTTCTGCGGATGGCGGCACCGAAAGCGCTGGCAATCATCTGCGCGCCCAGACAGATGCCGAGAATGGGCTTGCCCAACTGAACCATGTCGCGACACAGTTCCTTTTCACGAACGAAATAAGGATAGTCGGCTTCGTCCAGGACGCTCATGGGACCGCCCATCATGATGGCGAAATCCACTTCGTCTTCGTGGGGAATCCTGTCACCGGCGTAGAGACGGACTACATGAACTTTATGACCCTTGGCCTGCAAATAGGGGAGAATGGCTCCCGGGCCTTCGTATTCCACATGCTGAAAAATATAGACGTCCATAAAAATACCTTTGACCGAAATATAATAAACGCCTGTAATGTCAAAAATTAAAAGCAGGATTCCGAATAGTTCAATTGCATTTGTCTGTTGGAGGAGTAGAGCGTGTCTATGGTACAAGAACCATTGGTGGAAACATTGACATTATTTTTTTTTCGGAGAGACTTGATTCGTATCTCTCCTGAATATCTTCGCAATAGTCTAAAATTGACTCTCTGATATAGCTCTTGATTTTGTTTAAGCTAAGCCCTGTTTGGAATTTCTGAATGAAAACCTGCTAACATGATTGACGAAGGGTAAAGGTAGTTAATGAAATGCAAAAAGTCCCCGAGGCGTAACCTCGAGGACTTTTTAATGTCAGAGTCGCGACGGATGCCGCGGCTTTCACTTGCGTTTGACTAGCGAACGACCTGGCGATCAGCTTCGGTCATAGCCAGGAATTCAGCGACGGTCATGGAACCCTTATCGCCTTCCTTACGCTTGTTGACGGAAACCTTGCCTTCGGCCATTTCCTTCTCGCCAACGATGATCTTGTACGGAACCTTCTGGAGTTCGCACTGACGGAACTTGTAGCCCAGCTTTTCGTTGGATTCGTCGATGTCGCAGCGGACGCCGGCGTTCACCAGTTCGCGTTCCACCTTGTGGGCGTATTCAGCGAACTTTTCGGAGATGGGGAGGACGCGTGCCTGGACCGGAGCGAGCCACAGCGGGAAATCGCCCATGAATTCTTCGATAAGAATGCCCAGGAAGCGTTCGATGGAACCCACGGCTGCGCGGTGCAGCATAACGGGGATGTGCTTCTGGTTGTCCTTACCCACATATTCAGCACCGAGACGCTGGGGCAGGTTGAAGTCCACCTGGATGGTACCGCACTGCCAATCACGGCCGAGAGAGTCCTTCAAGGTGAATTCAAGCTGGACGCCGATGGCGTCCGCTGCTGCCCTCGGTCATGCCGAAATGCAAGCATTTCGTCGCGACGCTCGGTTTGCAAGCTTTTCGGGCCGTAGAAGGCGCCTTCGCCCGGGTTCAAGATGTAGTCGAGGCCAGCAAGCTTGGTGGCTTCTTCGAGAGCGGCTTCAGCCTTGTCCCAAAGTTCGTCAGAACCCACGCGGCGTTCCGGACGGGTAGAGAACTTCACCACGATGGAATCGAAACCGAAGTCGTGGTAGATTTGACGCCTACGGCGTCCGCGGCGGCGCCTCGGTCATGCCAAAATAGCGTAGCGCAAGCATTTTGTCGCGACACTCGGCTTGCACGCTTTTCCTTCACGAGGGCGCAGAAGTCGGCCACTTCGCTGGCGATTATTTTGAGCGTTCCCCACTTCGTGGGTCGGGCTATATTCTGGGGGTGATCGGCTGCGCTTACGCTTGCCACTCACCTCCCAGAACCAAGCCTCGCTCCGCGAGTCTTGTCCCCAAGGGGTCACTATCCCTAACGCGAATGCGGATTTTTGCTATCTGTCGCCATATTTCTGACGGTTCAATTCATCTCGAATTACATATTTTAAACTTTCGAAGTATTCCGCATCGTCTTTTGCTTTAAAGCAAAAAGCAATTGCAATAGGAGCATAAACAAAAAAGAGTATTGCTATAATTCGTAAGAAAAAATAACGTCCCATTTCAGAAAACCCTGTGATGCATCCTGCTGCTATACATCCTGCGATGAACGCGATTGTGAAAGTTGTAACGTATTTGGACATTTTTTCCTCATTTAATATTGATTTTCTCGTTTAACTTTTTCATTATAGGCTTTGCATTGGAAAAAGCCCATTAATGCCCAAGCGGGTCCTGCTAACCAAACAAGGAATCCCAAATCGGCGTTTATGGCGACAGCATAAAGGATGATTACAGCAATCGCTCCAACCCATCCTCTACAATAAAGACTGCCGATTGGGGCGAAGAATAAATTCAGCAGACTTGCTGCAGCAACAGATTTTTCTTTCATAATATTTACTCCTGTATTTTTAGTGGTTTTAATTACATTCCATATTTTCTGCTCCTGTTTTCTGGACTTTTCCGTTTTTGGAAAAACATTTCTTTTCTGATACAGCGTCGCCGTTTTCGTATGTAATGGTACTCTTTAATTTACCATTAGGGTAAAACTCTTTGACCATCCCGTTCAAAATTCCGTTTTCGTAGGGGCTCTCCTTTGACTTTTTATTTAAGCCTATATGATTGCCGTCACTATCACAGGGTCCGTAGAAAAGTGTTTCAATACCTTGTTTTTTCCCGTTTTGGAACAAAGTCTGTTCAATAACAAAGGCTTTGCTTTCATATTTTTTTGCACAACGGCATTTCTTTTCTATTCGTTCATAGCAATCCGACAAACATCCGAATATTGGCACGTGCGCTGCAGCGCAACTCAGTCCCAAAACAGGCTTCGTCCAATCGGAATAGTTTCCATATTGCGTAGAACTTTCTATTTCTCCATTCTTATATAGCGACTCTTTTGTTTTATTACCTTGTTTGTCATATTCAGTAGCAGTTCCATTTAGTACATCATCAGAAAATAAAAATACTTGTTTCAATGAGCCGTCTTCAAAATATGTTTTTTCTTCTCCGTCTTGAATTCCATTTTTGTAGGAAACCGTCTTGACAAGTTTTTCATCGTAATCGTAAAATTTAGACAATCCATTCAATTTACCTTCAGAAAATGAACGAATTTCAGACAGCCTGTTGTGATCATAATTTCTTTCATTGCCATCACGCAAACCATTTTTGTACATAATGCTTTTTACAAGATTTCTATTTGAGTAAATTTCGGATATTCCGTTTAACAAACCCTCGCTAAAAGATCGGTTCATTTGCAATCGATGTGAATGTTTTCCATAATCATATGCAACTTGTCCATCCTTTGCAAACCATCTAGAACGAACTTTTGTTGTTATTTCTACGGCTTGGTAACCCTTGCCAGTCGCAATGCATGAATATTCCAATTTATCCGAATGCAATGGAGGGTTAGGCGACTTATTTTGTCCTGTAAAAGTATATTCAAAATAGAAATGACACGTATCCTGCAATAACGAATCCTTATTGTCTATTTTTTTTACAATCCAATTTTTTTGAGCGATAGAATCTAGTTCTGTTTGAGTAAAATTCTTGACCATAGAAGACATGTCCATATCGCAAGGATAAAAATCTAGGGGTATGCACTGCTGAGTTGCCGGTTTGTCATTAGCCATTGCAAAGATGCATAGACTTGCCAAAACGATAAGAATCTTTTTCATTTGTATTATCCTTTAAAAAAAATCGTCCTTTAGGGCAACCTCAAGCGGACTTGCGGCGACAATCAGCGCATAAAAAAAGGCGTGGTGTCGTTGGATCCGAAGCAGAGGCCCTAGACAAAGCCTGTTCATGAATCTACAAACGACCCACGCCCCAGTGGGGGCGTGAGCATCTGCATCTTATTCTCATGAACTAAAAGAAATTGTCTAGGTTTCTGCGTCAAGAACAAGAGCGTTGCTCTACTAAAATGTTATTTCGTTTTCTATGTGCTTATAAAAACTCCATTTATTATGTTTTTAAATATATATAAAATCATAAAGTTCAGTTTCTTTCATTGGCTGCAGAACCGTTCTTATTTTGCAATTTCCATTGAAAACTGTCGAAATACTGTAGCTGAATAGCCCTTTTAATTGAAAAAAGATGGTGAAAAAGGGCTTTTTATGGTGTTTCAAATCAATCAGCGGGGGGACATTGTTGGCGTTTTTGAAGAAAAAATGTATTTTAAGGGCGAGGATTTTTATGGAAGATCTTGTTCTGACAATTCCGACCCAGGATTTGGGTATCATGGAAACGCTAGCGAATCGCATGGGCTGGACCGTGCGGTCAAAGCGGAGCATTGTCCAGAAATTCGTCGATTCATGTCCCAAGACTCCGATGATGACTGATGAAGAAATCGCCGCTGAAGTCAACGCGGTCCGTTACGGGAAATGAAGGTCCTGTTCGACACAAATTTGTGGATATCATTCATGATCGGCAAGCGGCTTGCTTCGCTTGCCGATGTTTTATGCCGTAATGATGTTCAGGTTTATATGAGCGAGCTGTTGCTAGATGAAATTCAAACTGTGATAGCTCGTCCGAAATTTAACGTTATTATTTCTCAAGAATCTCGGCAAGCGTTTGTTGATATGGTAGATAATGTTTGTCATTGGACTCCAATCACAAAACAAGCTGAATCACCTATTAGGGACATTAAGGATCTCTTTATATTGTCAATGGCAGAAAGCGTTCCTGTTGATTTCATTATAAGTGGCGACAAGGATTTGACGGAACTAGAAAGCCATGCTGGAATACCAATTCTTTCGTATTCGGAGTTTTTGAATAAATTAGATTTATAAATGAAAAACGCAGGCTCGGGGAGTCTGCGTTTCAAATTTAAAAGGCGATGCCGGAACGGTGTCCGGCATGACATATTGGGCGATTAGCGAACAACCTTGCGGTCGTCTGCAGTCATAGCCAAGAACTCGGCGACGGTCATCTGACCCTTGTCACCTTCCTTACGCTTGTTGACGGAAACCTTGCCTTCGGCCATTTCCTTTTCGCCAACGATAATCTTGTACGGAACCTTCTGGAGTTCGCACTGACGGAACTTGTAGCCAAGCTTTTCGTTGGATTCGTCGATGTCGCAGCGGACGCCGGCGTTCACCAGTTCACGTTCCACCTTGTGGGCGTATTCAGCGAACTTTTCGGAGATGGGGAGGACGCGTGCCTGGACCGGAGCGAGCCACAGCGGGAAATCGCCCATGAATTCTTCGATAAGAATGCCCAGGAAGCGTTCGATGGAACCCACGGCTGCGCGGTGCAGCATAACGGGGATGTGCTTCTGGTTGTCCTTACCCACATATTCAGCACCGAGGCGCTGCGGGAGGTTGAAGTCCACCTGGATGGTACCGCACTGCCAATCACGGCCGAGGGAGTCCTTCAGGGTGAATTCAAGCTTCGGGCCGTAGAATGCGCCTTCGCCCGGGTTCAGGATGTAGTCGAGGCCTGCAAGCTTGGTGGCTTCTTCGAGAGCGGCTTCTGCCTTGTCCCAAAGTTCGTCAGAACCAACGCGGCGTTCCGGACGGGTGGAGAACTTCACCACGATGGAATCGAAACCGAAATCGTGGTAGATTTGACGCCTTCGGCGTCCGTGGCTGCGCTCGGTCCTGCCAGTCTGCAAGCAGCCTGTCGCGACACTCGCTTGCACACTTTTCCTTCACGAGAGCGCAGAAGTCAGCCACTTCGGAAGCGATCTGTTCTTCGGTACAGAAGATATGAGCGTCATCCTGAACAAAGCCGCGGACACGCATCAAACCGTGCATGGTACCGGCAGGTTCGTAACGGTGGCACTTACCGAATTCTGCAAGACGCATGGGGAGGTCGCGCCAGCTGCGGAGACCGGTGTTGAAGATCTGAATGTGGCAGGGGCAGTTCATGGGCTTCACAGCCATTTCAACGTCGCCAGCCATGGTCTTGAACATGTTTTCGTTGTACTTGTCAGCGTGACCGGACTTGATCCATAAAGTCTTGTGGCGACTTCGTCGCCTCCCGCATCGGCTCGGCTATGGGCAAACGCGTTTGCCCGCAGCACTCGCCTTGGGCGGTAGTCACGATTGGGATGCAAGCATCCCAGCTCTTCGGCTCGGCAATGGACAAACGAGTTTGTCCGCTGCTCTCGCCTTGCATCGCTGTCCGGCGTAATCACTTCCAGGTAGCCGCGATATCTGCTTATTATGGGCGTTCCCCACACTATCGTGTGGGGCGGGCTATATTGCAAGGCTACCCGTGCGCACCTGCGGCACGCCCGCGCGGCTCTTGCAACCAAGCCTCGCTTCGCGAGTCTTGTCCCCAAGGGGTCACTATCCCTAACGCAAAACATCTTCATGCTTAAATTGATTCTTTTGAAGAAATTATATTTTCAGCGGAAATGAAAAATTGTATATCGATAAAATTAGCGTTGATCATAACAGTCTTGGCCGCTTTTTGTCATGCCAGCGACGTATCTAATCGTTTTTTCAGGCTCGGTACTAGCATTGGCCTTTCCTACGATTTTTTGATCGGTAAAGAGGGAAATCTGATGGATTCCAAGGATTTCAATGGACCAGGTTTTCTGCTCGCAGTCAACACCATCTTTAATTTTCAGGATTTGCCGGCACTTCGCACAGGGCTAACATACAATGTTCGCTTACTCAAGAACGATGTTGGGTTCACAGACGAACTCCTTGACCGCGATACCTATGTAAAATACGAAACGGTCAGTTTAGGAATCCCCGTTCTTGCTCATTTCCAAACTCAAAGTCCATTTTACTTTGATGCAGGATTAACCTTCGCGTTCATCATAGACGCAAAGGAGGCTCATTATTGGACCAAAGGCAGCGCCTATGGCTTCGGAACAAAGTGGGATGGCGCGGGTCTTTCCTTTTGCGACATACAACTCACTGCAGGAACAGGAATCATACTCGGCAACCGCTTCGAATTGGGTTTGCAAACGTTATTCGGTTTAACAACTGTCTTGGATGCAAGCGAAATAAACGAGCGATATGATGACATCAGCGTGCATCTATTGTCATTTAGCGTAGCACTCGGCTACTATTTCATCTAGCGAAACCAGGAAAAAATTGTTTTGGCTTGACAAAACTGTCTTCTCGCTTTTGGGATTGAGCCATCTTTTTCTGAGCTTCTTCATCGGTGTCATAGGACCAGACTGAAGACAATCCGCAAATACTGCGGTTGCCCCGGTGGTTGCTTTCATGGGCAAAAGCTAGACCTGCAAGCAAAAGGATTACGGAAACAGGAAGCGACAGACATTTCATAAACGACTTTTTTATCAAATCATTTAAATTTCGTTGTCATGTCAAGTGTATCGCCACGGCCATATTCATCGCGATACACCAACTTCCAAGAAATAGTCGTATCGCGAAAAGACTTTGACGTATTGTTGTATAGAACATATTGTATTTGTTTGGGTTCATTAGGCAAACTATAATAGAAGCAGGCCCCCCGATCATAAGTAATACGCGTTTCAGCTTTTGAAATCCCGCATTTCTCGGTTCCCGTGGAGTCCCGGTATGCAAGCAAGCCAATAATTTTGCTGTAATCCGAGCGGTATGTTCCAAGCCTGTACTCATCTGTTTTCAACAAGGTTAAACTGTCGGGAAGCCCTACCGCTTCAAGAAAATAATTCGACGAATAACTAATCAGCAACTTGCAAGTTTCCCCTGACAATTCCGAGAAAAGACTCTTTACGGAATCGCGATTGAATTCTGAAATTTTGGCATAGGGTATGTAGTCCATTCGCGCATTCGGCCCAAAATTCAAATCCGCAACAGTCGTATCATATAAAGTATCTTTTTGCAAACAAGGAATTTCAACTTTATTAGAATCATAACAAATCTCTATATAGGACGTATGAAAAATGTAACAATCCACATTTGTCACTTGGGTACACGAGAAAGTCGAATCACCGACATGGCAATTAGACGCGTTCCACACAGAAGTATCCCCCTGTGGCCCAAGGATGCGATACATTTGAACATGCTTTAACACATAATCGTCTCCTTCTTCGACACTCTTTGCATCTGCACTACTAGATTCCGCCGAACATGCCGCCAGAACAGCAACCATACATAGCAGAAATAGGGTTTTATCAAAAGGACTTTTCATCAAAATAGCCTCCGAAGACCCACTCTCAGAAATATACCTAATTTGGCGGCGGCATGACGGAACCTCACAAAATCACGTTTATTGCTGTCGGACTTTTTATGAAACACATTTGTATCATATTTTAAAATCAGACGAAAAATTTGTAAAAAACGCCGTTTTTGTTACGTATTCGACATTTTTGTTTTATTTTTATAAGTATGAAGCCAATCACCGAATATCAGGATTACCGCAAATACATGCGAGACTTCTATGCCGAGCGCAAGAGGAGTTCGTATTTTACGTGGCGAAAATTTGCAAGCCTCGCAGGTTTCGCGTCGCCCGCATACTTGAAACTGGTAAGCGACGGGAAGACAACGCTCAGCAAACCGGGAATCGCAAAGGCCGCACGAGCCATGGGGCTTGAAGGATTTGACTACACCTATTTCGCTTTGCTTGTCAAATTCGGGAATGCAAAAAACGAGAGCGAGAAAGAAGCCGCACTCCAGGAAATTGAGCACGAAGCGCACATGAACAAGATTCGCGTCATCGACGCGGACGCATACCGCTATTACGAAACTCCCGACTGTCCCATCATTCGCGAGCTCGCGCCCCTCATGCCGGGTGCCACGCATGGCGAAATTGCATCCAAAGTAAGGCACGGCGTCACGGCTGCCGAAACCCAGGACATCCTGCAATTCCTCGTCAAGGCAAACTTGCTCATAAAAAACAGCGACGGAACCTACGAGCAGACTGAAAAAGTCGTCAAAGGATCCAAGGAGACCATTCCCCTTGTCATCCGCACGATGAACAAAAAGATGTCAGAACTCGCACTGCAATCCATTACAAAAGATTCCGTAGAAGAGCGCAACTTTTCCGGCATCACCATGGGTATAGACAAATTAACCTACGAGCGCATCATCAAAGAAACAGACGCATTCCGCAAAAGAATTATATCCATGGCAAGCGAATGTCAAAAAATAGACCAGGTCTACCAAATGAACTTGCAGATATTCCCTCTTACAGACAAGATAACACCAGAATCAAGGAAAGGAAAATGAACATGAACAAGGCAAAACTCCTAATCGCTTTATCAGCAACCCTATTCTGGGCTTGTTCAGAATCCACGAGCGAGGCAGGAATCACAGAAATCGAAAATACCATGGCACAAGGCGAAAGTTCCTCAAGCGGTAACGACTCGGAGAAAATTCCATCAAGTTCGTCACAACAGGAAGGCGCCGACATATCGTCGTCCAGCGAACAGATTACGAGTTCGTCAAAACCGGAAGAATCCGACATATCTTCATCTAGCGGCAAGCCCGCATCGTCCAGCCAACAGAGCGTAAGTTCAAGCAGCGAGTTTTCAAAAGCATTTGCCGCAGATACAAAGAACGGCTATAAGCTAGGCTCGTGCCTTGCAGGTTTGGGCGATGAACCGATTTTGGCAAGACCCGCCGCAAAAATCACAACACTTGCAGAAGCCACTCAGGAAGAAACGCCCGAAGCATACATGCTTAACGACGGCAACGGAAATTACCAGGTATTCGTCTTGAAAGTGATGGACCTCTGCTATGTCGAGGCGGATCTCCTGACAAAACGTTCAGGCGACACCTTGGAAATCGAATATGGCCCCGACCGTGTGGAATCGACATGCACGTGCTATAGCGACCACTGGTTCGATATTGCCCCCGAAAACAAGGACATCAGGTATTTCAAGTTCAGCGGAAAAATCTACGAAATTGACCCCGGCCCCGCTCCAGGACCTTCGAAAGAAGTAAAAAAAGCAGACGAAGGCCCTGAACTGACAGATGCCCGAGACGGACAAGTTTACAAGACGATTCAACTCGGCGAACAGACCTGGATGGCCGAAAATCTCAACTTTGAAATTGAAGATGGTGTCCAAAGTTGGTGCAACGGAAATAAAGGCGAAAACTGCGATAAGTACGGTCGTCTATACACACTCGCCGCCGCAAAGACAGCCTGCCCACCCGATTGGCACTTGCCTTCAGTTGATGAGTGGCCCACAAAGGGGAATGGTGGCTACTCGGCGTTTTACGCTTATGGCGTTGAGGGTTGGGGAAATGCAAAAGACGAATACGGGTTCGCAATTTTGCCCGCAGGGAACTATCAAGCAGAATTCCAAAATTTTCTTGAGCCGGGCCTTTTAGCATTCTTTTGGACATCCACAATAGACAAACTCAATCATAATTGTCCTAAAATGATTCATGTTGGCGACGGTTCCGAAGGAATGGTAAGCGTCTGTAGCGACAACGAAAACGACGGATTATCAGTCCGCTGCGTAAAGGACTAGATTTACAATATTATATTTATAGCCATGAACATAAGGCTGCGTAAAATTCTGGGAAAAATATTCCTTTCTTCTACCGCGTTTCTATGGTTCGGATGCGATAACGGCTCTACTGATGATGGTCTTTCCTTCAAGTATGACACTTCCATCAATTACGACGAAAATTTCTTCGCATTGGATTCCATTTCGGACTGTGCCAAGACCCAAGTCGATGTCGAGGAAATCGAAAGTCAAGATACCGTATTCATCGAAAATGACAATGGGCAAAACAGAATCTTTTTTCCTACGCAAATATACTATTCAAAGGATAATGTGAAATCCATTGGTGTCCATATCAACGAAGACACCTTGACTGTTGCTCTGATTGAAAAAGAAAAGACCCCAAATATTAGCCTTGATTGTCCCGTTAGAGTCTATGCAACTCAAATAAACGATGCAGACCTGAATGGCAAGATTCTTAAAATACAATATACCGGAAAATTGCCGCTCGTTTATCGCAAAAACGCATTGTATGGTAGTTCAACGGAATGCCATAGTGAAATTCAATGTGAAAATATGGATGAATCGGACATCAGCACATGGGCATTCACTGTAAAAGATTCCGTCGGCAACGATATAAAATACATCACCGACACAAGATATGTTGAAAAGAACAGTTGGGGACAAGGCGACTATACAACGACAGAAACATTCACAGTCAGAAAAGACGGTTCAAGAAAAGTCAGACACGCGATGCAATACTCGAATGGAGACACACTATGGAGAAAAGAATTTTTTGAGGCAACTGTTTCAATTTGCAAGGAAATGGTCGAAAATCAATGTTGTAGAAATCCCGAAAGATGCATTATACATGAAGAAGATGCTTTGAAGATAAACTGTTACGCCACATTCTTACCCCTTGAAACAGGCGATTCTTTGAAGATTGCTGAATGCGAAAATGGGCAGATGTTCCTTTATGAACCTGATGATATTTTTTGGAGAGATGACAAGGATATTCCCGAAGGGGTCGAACGTAATTTCACGCCAAAAGAAAATGTTGGTGTAAATTGTGAAAGGGAACTATCGTGCTATGATGGATATGACGCGCAAGGAAATCCGTTTGGGGATTGCGCTTACACACCATTTTGTCCGCCGAAGCCTGTGATAGTAGAAAAGGCAGAAAACAAGGTTTCGAACAATGTCTTATGGTAGATTGTTTGTGGTTTCTTCATGTTAAAAACGCATAAGAGGATTTGAGAAATGAATAAGAGCCTAATTTACCTGATAGCCGTTTCTCTGTGGCTTCTGGCCTGTAGCGATTCGTCGTCGGAACCGCAAAAAGAAGAATACGATATAAGCGGATGCTGCTCCGGGGAATTGACTATCGAAAGAATCATTTCGATCAATAGTCTTGGAGATACCATAAACATACGAAATGGAGATTCCACATATACAAATAAGGGCGTGTGCAATCCACCGCCTCCGAGTGTAATGACTTTCATGTGTGCGGAAACTCCGTTTAGATTTGTTGATTCTGTCGTTATAGATTCAAGCATTTCATCTTCTAGCGCCCCACTTTCTTCATCTTCGCTTCATAATTCCGATTCTATCCAAACACTGGAAGCATTTCTCGAAAAATACGACATAACAGACTATTCCTTTGATAAAAATGTTCTCGCTTACAACGAGACTTCCGGCTACTGCGATGCGTTGCAGAACACCTGCTTCGAAGCACCGGGCATAAGCGAGTTCAGAACATTAGGGCTGCACAGGTTCGAGGCAAACGACATCACTGCATTGACGACAATTTTTCCGCACGCTGCGGCAGCGATGAACAATAAAATCGAGGGGTGTCCGCTTTATGTGCTGAACATCAGCGACACTTCGCCCGCAATCCACATTCTCACCAACATCACGAAAGACACCATCACCATCGTAAATATCAGCGACGAGTGCGCCTATGAGCCGAGACCCTTCGACATGAATGTCGGATTCTTGTTCACCTATTGCGACGAACTTTCCGAAAATCCCGAAGTCGTCACCACACAAGTGTTTGACGACAAAATGGAATGCGGAACAATTGAATACGCGGAATGCATAAGCGAAAGACTCTAAAAATCAACCTAATCTATGGCGGGGGGCAAAATATAAATGGATGCACAGCCCTCATGATAATAAGCCAAAAGATTTTTTGCTGCGAAACAGAGCCAACTAACTTTAGTCCTTCAGACACCGAACAGACCTGGCTGAGTCCAGAACCAAACCTCGTTTAGCGAGTCTTGTCCCCAAGGGGTCACTATCCCTAACGCAAAAAGGCGAAACCCGACTTGGATTTCGCCTGCTAAAAAGAGAATTCGATTCCTATTCCGAATAAGTCCACTTAACAAGAGTCGTGTCCGCACCGGCCTTGATAAGAATGTCAGTGAACTTCTTTTGAAGATCCGTTTGATTCCAATGACCAAAATTACAATAGTCCAATTCTACCATATCGCTTGATTTTTGATTTACGGAATAACCACGATCAATTAAATCTTGGAAATAAAACAATTGATCTTCTTCCGACAAAAATGTAAGAGCATTACTCATCTGGCTGCATAATTCGTGTAAAATGGAATAATCCCCGTTCACGTTATACCGAACACTATCTATATCGGAAATTAAAGGGAGTAGTTCGTAATACCATTTTCTTGCGACTTGGCTACCAAATTTTCCATCCATTCCATTTGCAATGGTGCGATAAACCGTTTCTCCACTAATTGGATAACCATTGTTCATTGCGTATCGGACAAGGTTTGTATCACCAGCCCACATAGCTTCTGTCGTAAATCCATTGCCAAGATTCCTGGCCACAGAATCCATACCATTATCTATTAGATAATAGATAATGGAATCCGCGTCAGTTGTCCAAATCAAATCTAAAATGACAATTTGGTCTGCATGGGCGTTTGTGTCATATAGGCTCATATCTAATGAAGCACAATTCTCTATACTTTTTTTTAATTCAGTTAAATTAGAATCTTGAATAGCCCTCCACAAGGACGAATCTTTGACAAATTCATCACAATTCTCATTCAATTGCAATGGATACTGCTTTTCGTTGTTTGCACTTGAGGAATCATCGGAACATGCGGTAAATAAGGCTATCAAACCAAATAAAAGAATGAACTTTTTCATTTGCAATTTCCAATTTTCGTGAATTGATCGTAATCAATTTTTTGAGTTTGCCTATCCTTCAAATAATTTTAGGGACAAGAATTCTTTCATCAACGAAAAATGCTTGTCAAGGGAATACAGCGCCAAATCGTTCTGTATGGCATTTTGGGCAATCATTAAATCGGGAATGCCGACTCGATTTACGCCATGTTTCAAGTTTTCGGTTTGCATGGAAATTAGGCTTGTCCAATCTATGCTCATTGAAACCTTGGGAACTTGCAAGAGCAAATGTTCCAGTTCTGTCTCTTTTCTATGACGAATGGATGGGACTAGTTCCGTGAGAATCAAATCATTTACACAGACTTTTCCTGAATCAATTAGTGAGTCTAGATGCGTGGAATTGATTCCGTTGTGAAAATAATCTATCCATACAGAAGTATCGACAAGAACCATTAAATTCGTCCTCGCATAGAATCCATATCAATGTCGAGGTCAACTTTCCCTTTAAACTTTTTTAATCCTGCGATGGATTTTGTTTTCAGCAGATTTTCCAAAGCGAAAACAACCACATCATCTTTTGATGTGATTTTGGTAACGACCATAGCTTCTTCAAGAAGTTTCTCGGGAATTTCTAGAGTGGCAACCATAAGTACCTCGCTTTCTTTCGCTTTAATATACATATATAGGACACAAAAGTCAAATGATGAAGGTTTGGCTTTCACGGACAAATCAAAAAAGCAGGCTCTTTCGAGTCTGCCTTTTGTAAAGTTCATACCGGTCTTCGCCGATACGACTGTTTCTGCGAACCGTCAGAAAGTAAATTTCAGGAATTTCTTGATTTCAGCAAAGCAGGTCCGGTGCGTTTCGATGTTTATGCCCATGGATGGATGATGCATGCACCAGATGGGAACGGAGGGGAATCCGTCAAGCGTAAACAGATGCAGATGAATCCCTGCGCAATCCTTGCTAATCACAGTTTGCTGTCGTGCCCCGGGCAGATATTTCCATTCCAGGTTGTCCCAGCCCCAGCCGACAATCAAGTCCGGCTTTAAAATCTGCATCACCTCGCGCAAAGCCTCTGCGGATAATTTCTTCAATTCTGCGGTCAGGTAACGCTTGTCGGCATGGTTGCCTTCTCCAACGCTTTTTTGGAAAAAGTTGTAGAAAGCAATCTTGTCATAAGCCGCATGAGGATTGTCATTGCGGTTTGCTGTCAGAACGTTCGCCGTATTGCGATGGCAATGAGCCCAGTCGGGAAGAACCTTCCCTGCATCAAGAGCACCAAGAAAATCATTCTCAACCACGTCACGTGTCCATTCGTGATAAGCATTGTTTGACTGCGGTCCATAATGCGATTCGCCTAGCACAAGGATCCTGAACGGGCTTGCAACATAACCTTTACCGACGTAAGGGTAAAAGTTGATGTATTTGGACGCGGAAAAAGAAGAATCAAAAGAAGCGCTCATAAAACTACATGGCAAAATACATTAAGGACGCTGATGCTGCTATGAATGCAATTGCGAAAAAAAGCACTGGTAAGGAAGCGAAGAAGAATATCCTTTTAATATAATTTTTGGCTTTGCCAATGTACTTCTCTGTTCCATCCTTGATTTTGGGCAACCATGTAGACTCGATGAAATTTAATGGACGTTCTGCGACATTTTTTACTTTGGAAAATTGTCCGTTGATAGCATCATCTATTTGCTTGTCTACTTTTGCAAAGAAAACAGAAGACATTTTCAAAAGTCCGGTTGTTATAGTTGAATAAATTTTAAAGATTAGTTTTCCTATTAAAGGGAGCTTATTTTCAAAGCAATTTTTTACGGCAGGATTTATTACATCCAATAAAACTCCGCTGACAATTTCGTTTCCACCTGGCAAGGTTATTCTGCAATTTTCCGTGCTGGATTTTACCATATCGATAGACTGGCTAACGTCTTGGATAACTTGGTGAACAACATTGTTTGTGTAATCCAAAACATTTTGCATGGAATGATTTAATTGTCTAAAGTAAGCGTGCGTTCCCAGCAAAACACCGGAAAAAATCATCAGAAATAGTAATATCACTGATGTTAAGGCGTGGATAATTACTTCCTGATCAGAACTTTTGATTAAGAGAATATCTGCGATTATTCCGATGATTGTGAAAATTCCTCCCCATATCGCTAATTTAACGAAGAAACAGGATGGGTCCATTATATCGGAAATGTTGGTTATAATTTCAGGATTACGGTATTTTTTGAAATCGATCATTTTTTCTCCGCTTTATTTGTTCGTTTTCATAATTGTTCTCATGGATCATCGCGTTTCCCGTTGGTTTTGCCGACCATTTTTAATTTAATTCAGGAGCGCGACGGTTGGTGTCGTTTGCAGAAAACTCCGCATTTTTTGTACAAAAAAAAAGCGTGGAGTTCGTGCAACTTACTCATTCAAGGTTCGGCAAAACCATCACAGAATAAACGCAAAAACCCACGCCATAGGGCGCGAGTCAATGCTGCTTAGTCTTCTGTGAATACAAAATTTTGCCGATTTTGAATGAAAGCCAAGAGCAATGCTCTCAATATGTCAGAAAATTCTACTCTATAATCAGTCCTCTCGGAAATTTACCCATTGAACATAACTTTTTAGGGGGCGAATGTCAACACGTTCCCGTAGATTTCCTTGAAAAACCGGAAAAAGTATTGAGTACGACAATTAGTGTCGCTCTTTTTGCCTATATTAAAATGGAAAAACGGAGTATTTATGGAAAAGATGGCTCGCGGCGAACGGATGATCCGGATATTTGTTTATCTGATGACCCACCACACCTACCGTTATTCTGTCGCTGAAATTATGGAAAACCTGGGAATTCCCAAAGGGGAACTTCGCAGCGTCCAGCGCGATATGGTTTCGTTGTTAGACATGCCCGGGGATTATGTCTCGCGTAGTCAGGAACGGGCAATCACATATTACCAGGCGAATGTCGCCAGGGCTTCGAAGTTCATTCTGTCGGATTTTGACGACATACTTTTGCAGTTCGTTTTTTTGCAGCGTATTTCGAGTATTTACCCGGCTACGTCTTCGTTAATCACCGAACTTGTGGATAAAATAAAGGGAAGCCTTCCTGCAAAATTGAAAGACAATGTTGACTATTCTGGCAAATCGCTAAACGGGCGAATTCTGTTTATGGGAACTCCACCGGAATATGACAGCGATATCGGAAAAAAGCTGACGGTCGTCTTGAAGGCCATTGAGAAAAATCGAAAGATTATGGTTGAATACGAGGATAATTTTGGGCGCACGACGAAAAAAATGCGAACGCCGTTAGCGCTTGTCATTGACCGCGGTGAACTCTACGTGGCCTGCGTCTCTGAAAGCCTTCCTGGAAATACATACACCCTGAAACTTCGCCGCATGAAATCGGTGCAGCTTACCAAAGTTGGCTTTGAACCAAAAGCAGTCGATCTTGAAAATGTCAGAAATCGAGTACGTTCCGGCGGAATGTTTTTTGGCGAGCAAAATCCGAACTGCGAAGATATCTCCATTTATTTCCCGAGCTACATGCAGAATGTTCTCATGGAAGGTCCGTACAATCGCTCCATGAAAATTTCAAAATCCGATGAGTACACGGTTCGCGTCACGATGAAAGCCGAGGTGAACGATTCTCTCAAACAATGGGTGCTGTGCCACGGAGTGAATGCCGAGGTAGAAAAGCCCGAGTCCCTGAGACGCTTGATTATCGATTCCGCAAAAGCGATTGTCAATCTTTATCGAAGGTGAATTTTGTGTAAAGTAATCAAAAAAGCAGGCTTCAAAAGAAGCCTGCTTTTAAGAACCTAAGATTGATTTAGACTAGCGAACAACCTTGCGGTCTTCTGCAGTCATTTCCAGGAACTGAGCGACGGTCATAGAACCCTTGTCACCTTCTTTTCTCTTGTTCACAGAGACAACGCCTTCGTTCATTTCCTTTTCGCCAACGATGATCTTGTACGGAACCTTCTGGAGTTCGCACTGACGGAACTTGTAACCAAGCTTTTCGTTGGATTCGTCGATGTCGCAGCGGACGCCGGCGTTCACCAGTTCACGTTCCACCTTGTGGGCGTATTCAGCGAACTTTTCGGAGATGGGGAGGACGCGTGCCTGGACCGGAGCGAGCCACAGCGGGAAATCGCCCATGAATTCTTCGATGAGGATGCCCAGGAAGCGTTCGATGGAACCCACGGCTGCGCGGTGAAGCATCACAGGAATATGCTTCTGGTTGTCCTTACCGACATATTCTGCACCGAGGCGCTGCGGCAGGTTGAAGTCCACCTGGATGGTACCGCACTGCCAATCACGGCCGAGGGAATCCTTCAAGGTAAATTCAAGCTTCGGGCCGTAGAAGGCGCCTTCGCCCGGGTTCAAGATGTAGTCGAGGCCAGCAAGCTTGGTGGCTTCTTCGAGAGCGGCTTCAGCCTTGTCCCAAAGTTCGTCAGAACCCACGCGGCGTTCCGGACGGGTGGAGAACTTCACCACGATGGAATCGAAACCGAAGTCGTGGTAGATTTCCTTCACGAGAGCGCAGAAGTCAGCCACTTCGGAAGCGATCTGTTCTTCGGTACAGAAGATATGAGCGTCATCCTGCACGAAGCCGCGGACACGCATCAAACCGTGCATGGTGCCGGCAGGTTCGTAACGATGGCACTTACCGAATTCAGCAAGACGCATCGGAAGGTCACGCCAGCTGCGGAGGCCAGTGTTGAAGATCTGAATGTGGCAGGGGCAGTTCATGGGCTTCACAGCCATTTCAACGTCGCCAGCCATGGTCTTGAACATGTTTTCGTTGTACTTGTCGGCGTGACCGGACTTAATCCACAAAGTCTTGTTCACGATTTCCGGAGTGATCACTTCCAGGTAACCGCGACGGTCGATCTTGCCACGGATGTAGTCCTTGAGGGCGTTCACCATCTTGGTGCCGTTGGGGTGCCAGAACACCATGCCAGGAGAATGGTCTTCGATGTGGTACAGATCCATTTCCTTACCGATGCGGCGATGGTCGCGCTTTTCGGCTTCTTCAAGGAACTTCAAATAGGTTTCCAGGCCTTCCTTGTCGGCAAAGCAGGTGCCGTACACGCGGGTCAGCTGGTCGCTGTTCTGATCGCCGTGCCAGTATGCACCTGCGAGGGAGAGCAGCTTGAAGGACTTCAGCTTGCCAGTGCTGGGAACGTGAGGACCTGCACAGAGGTCTTCCCAGTTCTTGCCCGGTTCGCCGTTTGCATAGAAACTCAGGGTGCCGTCGGCGCCTTCGCGAGCCAGTGCGCGCTGGGCGTTCCCCACACTATCGTGTGGGTCGGGCTATATTGCAAGGCCACCCGTGCGCACCTGCGGCACGCCCGTGCGGCTCTTGCAACCAAGCCCCGCTGCGCGGGTCTTGTCCCCAAGGGGGCACTATCCCTAACGCATCTCGCCTTGATTTGGCTGAGATGCAGCCGAATCCGGTTCATTCAAAATATCCCGAATAATCTTGAATCCGGTCACGATATCATCTGAAGGGCTTCCCGAAGACGGATTCGTATCCTCATCTTCTAGAGCTTTGAAAACATTACTCAATTTATTCTGCTTGGCTTCCAAACGGTAATCCGTCGTCACCCTGTTGATTGCATCTAATAAAGCATCGGGGTTGACATCGGACATTTGTAGTGTATTGTCTATGCCCAAATGCTTTAAACGCAGCGCGTTGTCTATCTGGTCTTTGCCCATGGGGCAAACGATAAACTTTCGGTTGAAATAGATGCATTCCTTGATAGATGCAAGGCCGCCATGGATGATTGCACAAGAAACACAGCCTTCTTTGGCAAGCAAGTCCCTTTGCGGCACCCAGTTAACGACACGGATTTTCGATTTGTCGTAATCGTCCCATTCATCGCTGTTTACCAATTTGGAACCCACAGCGAGCAGCAATGTATAATCTGCCATTTGCGGAGCCTGCATCGCCTTGCACATGGAATGGAACAGATTCTTCGCTTTGTCTTCATAGTCGAGGACCTGTGAACCGGCAGATACAAAAATGACATTCTGCAAAGAATTAAGGAGACCTGGAATAGGATTGTGATTTTCGTCTTCTTCATCCTTCCAAATAACTGTTTCGCCATCAGAGTCGATAGAATGCGGCAGGGTAGGCTGTTCGCTCAAGATGCAGGGGTCCACATAGTGCACCAATTCTCCATGTTCGTAATGGTCATAGTCATACGCCCTAGGGCATGGAATCAGCTCGTTAAATGATTCTAGCGGAGCGACAAAATCGTCCAAGGTAATATTAGGCTCTCTTGTTGAAATCTTTCCCCTTGTTGCCATATTTATAATCTTGTACAATTCCGGCTTCGAGAACGCCAACAAGTTCAACTTGGCACGAACGGCAGGGTCATCTTGGGGATGCCTCAAATAAGTGGTCGAGATGACAAAATTCAAATCGCTCCGACGAATCCGAGTTTCTTCGTAGTCATCATCATCTTCTTCATAGTCCTCAGAATCTATTACGTTTTCATTACCATCATTTTGAGTTTCATTATCTTGATTTTCGACGTCATTTCCACCGTTTTCTTCGGATTCTTCTTCAATTTTTTCAAAACCATAAATCCAATAGAAGAGCAAAGTTTCTAACGAAGTGAAGTAACCACCCACAAGCATATTAGGGTCGGCCAAAGTCCAGGCTTTCCAAATGGATTTGGCATCTTCTATCAGATCCTTGCTGGGAAGCCTTGCTCCATCCGGGAGATTGAATTCAATATTAGAATCAACCACCTCTCCATTTTCGTCTATCAAATTAAAAAACTGACTATAGAGAATTGCCCAGATGTGCCATGTTTTCCAACGTTCATTGGGGCTAGAATGGCTTGCAGTAGTATAGCCTTCCGGGTACATATTTTCTAGAATTGTATGGAAGGGGAAGCAATCGCCGCCATTATCGTAGCTGTTTATAATCGACGCACAGTCAGGAATGCCCATATAGTTTACGGAATAGGCGTGTGCCTGATTATCCATTTGATTGTGCAGGACCTGCGCCCATTTCAGCGTGGGCAACCAGTGTCCCTGTTCTTTATAGACATCGGGCCAGAAAAGAATGGATTTGGGCGTATTGGGCATAGCTCGTTCCTTTTTATAGTCGTCAAAATAGTTTTAGAATAAATATATACTTTTTTCTTATGTAATTCTTAAAAAAAATCAAAACAATCAATATTTCTGTAAGAAAAAAAGTATATATTATGAACAACATCGGTTCTGATATTTTCTAAAAGGAGTCCCTATGTCTCAAGACCCCAACCTTTGGTTTGTTCGCGGCACGATTCACAATGCAGACGGAACCGTGTTCCACAATCAAGGTCGCATTTTGGCATACCATATGTTTCCCCAAGGTGGTTGGCAATGGATTGCTGAATCGGACATAGACTCCAATACGGGTGCATTTGAACTTGTCTTTCATAAGGACCGTTTTCAAGAGGTTGGCTCCCCTGAAGCTGATTACCCTACACTGCAAATCCGTGTGACTGATTACGAATACAATCCCTTGTGGGTGTCTGATATTTACACTGCACCGCCAAACGAACTGTACATGGGCGATATCGTTATTAACGGAGACATAAACGAGAACTGGACCGTTTGCGGCAATGTTTATTATTCGTCCAAGAAACCATTTACAAACGGCTATGTCAAGGTTTTCGATGTCCGCAATGGTGCTCCGCGGGATTTAGGCTTTTGCCAACTCAATGCTGTTGGTTTTTATTCCGTAAGCTACACTAAGGCCCAATTCCAACAGGGTGACGCATCCATAACCAGTCCAAACCTTTTAGTTCGAGTCTATTCTGCCGACGGAGTGAATGTCGCGAACCAGACGGGGACTGCAATTGCTTCTGCCCGTGAATTCATTAACATAAAGGTCGAATCGGGCGATGTCGTTATTCCGAATGGTTCTTGCAGAATTTATGGCTCTGTAGTAAACAAGCTGGGCCGCCCCGTTTCGGGTGTAAAAATTACGGCGTACTGTCTGCATTACGACATCACAGGTGTTGGGGACAATGCAAACGGAACATTCGTTCATCGGAAGTTAGGCATTTGTCAATCAACCGACGAAATCGGAGAATACTCGATTTCCTACTGTCCAGAAAGATTGCCGCAGGGACTCCTGTTGGATGCTACGGAAACATTCGGAAAAGACAAGGTTTCTTTGTATGCAAAGCTGGAAATCTATGAAGACGGGGCGCCGACTCCCAAAATGACCGTTTTCAAGCCCTTGGTTTTCAATGGCAAACGTGAGCAGCGTATTGATTTTGAACTAGATGTTTCGTCTAACACAAACAAACTCACTCGTTTTAGAGAGCTGGATGATCTGCTTGCCATTTATCGGAATACAATTATCCAGGGGGCGGTTTATGGCTACGAAAAGAAAAACAAGATAAACGAATTCCTGCAAAATGTAGATGAATTTCCGTTGGTGGTCGGACGTGAAAATCTTACGGATAAAGATGTCCGCGCGTACTTCCTAGCCTATAGCCTGTATTATGCTTTGCTTGAAAAACTGGGTAAAACCGAAAGTGATGAAAATGCAAGTAAGTACATTCAGGGCGTATTTGCCCTTACCTATCAGGGACTTGTTTCAAATCTAGATGACCTTGTAAATATCGAAGCGCCTGCCGTTCAAAAGGCTGTTTACGACGGTGTGGCACAGAACCAAATTTCGGCATCCGTTACAGCAGGCATGGTTTTATCTCTTTGGAATGCGGCTACACAATCATCTGCTGTCGTCAGTGAAATGGACGACCAATTTTCGCCGTACCATGTATTTTTCTTGTTCGTGAAAAATGACTTGGCGTTAGTGGATGTCGAAGACGAAGTGACTCATAAACCCATATCGGCCCGTGTTGACTTTGATGAATTGGATAAAGATGAACATGGCGACCCATTGCCTGCTAATGACGATAGATATCGGGAGCGAATCCAGCAATTGATGGACGAATATTACAATGCCGGTAGCAACTACCGCGAAATGCTCTCGAACCTAAGAGAAAATAGTTCAGGAATATGCACCAGCGAAGAACTGGATAGGCTTGAACTCCTGATAGACTTGTGCGATTTTGGAGAATGGTATGGCGACTTTGTTGTAGCGGCCTATAAATACGCCAGATTACATTCAGAAAGCATATATGGATTAAGAGACTTTCTCTTATTAGATAAAGGTCAATGGGCTCTCATTGTAGATGAAATTTCGCAAAGGTACAACAAGTATAATCCTCATGACCCTCTTGCCTTGCCGCATGAATTTACCGGAACTGCGGGAGCAGAACAAAAAGCCTTGTATGTAACAAAGTTGATGGACTTGATTGTTTCATGGTTCCCGCAGCAAAAACTGTATAATGTTCTAAAGGTGGAACTTGCTGATTTTGAAGCCGAGTATTCCGAACCGGAAGAAAATACCGTGATTACGAAAGGACCGCAGGAACCCGAAAACAACGAGAATGACGGAGAAGAGTCCGGTGCGGAACAAAATGACACCTGGTCTGATTTATTGGACATCCTGTCGCCTGCCAATCTGGAGACGAAAAATGGGTGGGAAAAGTTTGACCTTTTGACCTGCGATGCGAAAGCATATCAAATTGACCATGAAGTTACAAGAAATATTGATGGCAAACTTCTGCAAAAGCTCCATGTCTTGCAGCGAGTCTATCGCTTGACGGAGGATGCTGATGCCGTTGCATACTTAATTAAGAACGGATTTATTTCAGCAACATCGATAGCTGGATATGACGAGGATTATTTTGTCGCCGAGCATTCCCTTGGAATCGGGACCAAAGAGTTGGCGACGCAGATACACAGAGTCGCCAAGAGCTTTGTAACCGAAGCGACGTTCAAGATTGGTCAATTCCACAGCAGTCTCAATGAAACCGACATGACCTTGCCGGCGACATCGCGTGGAGTTTCTGATAATCTCAGGATGAAGGCGGTGAGGGCGCTGAAAAAGGGTGGACAAAAGGCGAGCAATGTCGCTCCGCCCAGGATTCCTGCGTCAGTCTGCCCGACATGGAAAAATCTTTTCGGGAACATCAACAGGAATGGAGCCACCGAAGGCCAATCGGTGTTGAGCGCTTCAGCGTATTTTGTAGACTTGCTGAATTTCTTCAAGGCTAACGAGGAACCCTAC
Source organism: Fibrobacter sp. UWH1 (assembly GCF_002210365.1). Classification (NCBI taxonomy): domain Bacteria; kingdom Pseudomonadati; phylum Fibrobacterota; class Fibrobacteria; order Fibrobacterales; family Fibrobacteraceae; genus Fibrobacter; species Fibrobacter sp. UWH1. The sequence goes on along the minus strand of NZ_MWQG01000011.1, from coordinate 23,141 downwards.
AATAAGTTCCGCGAACGCCGCCCAGATCTTTTGCAACTGGAATTGACCAAGGCGAATGCCGAGGTCGCGATGCCAACCATAGACCTTGTAAACGAACTGCTTGAGTGCCTTGCGGGCGCTGAAGATAATAAACGTGCTAAGATTATTGCGAACCAGACCCCTGCAAATGCTACGGTTGAAAGTCTGCGAGCAGAACCCTTAGAATGGGGTGCGGAAAGCGAAGGCGAAAATCGCCAAAAGAGAGCCAATCTAAAAATGATGGGTCACGCCTATCCGGCAATTCTCCCCTTGAATATTTATCGGGAAAAAGCGACCAAGATTCTTTCGAATATCCCGTTGTCTTTATATGGTTTGGCGGAATCTCTCGGCAATGCGGGAAATGGGAAAACTTGTCTGTTTGTCGATGAACCCCTGCACGAAATTCTGTTCAAGGAAAATTTCGAGGAGCCTTGGACCTCTTGGGGACTAAGCGAAAATAACAATAATGTCTATTTTCCGGACAAGTCAGAATACAAGATGGATGACCCGAAACATCCGACATCGTATCTAAAGAATAAGTCGTGGATTACGGTTCTGAGTCATGTAGCCATCTTGCTGGATAGGGCGGGAATAACCTTCAAAGAACTCAAGGAAATTATAGCCCTGCCGCTTTTCTCCAAATATAATGTGGAAGTTCGGTGTCCCGACGCCTTGCAATATCAATTGGCGGACATTAACGGTTATATCCTTATAGACACATCTACAATCGTTTATTATAAAGATTCAAAAATAATAAAGTCTGTCAGTTACCCCTCTTCGGGCTTTTTCATGGAGCTGGCCGCATTTATCCGTTTCCGCCGGTTGCTAGGATGGAGCTTTGCGGAAATTGCCTTGCGTTATGATGAACTTAATCTCAAGGCTAGTAGCGAAAATCTTCCTGAAGATTTGGCTTTTGCGTATACGGCAGACCCACTTTCTAATTGGGACCACATTCAGGAAATGGTGCTGCGTTTTGAAATCACTCCGCTAAATTCCCTTGCCTGGCATGGATTTTTGCTGACCGAAGATGAACTTGCGACCGTCTTTGATGTGCCTGTTCTTTTTAATCGCTATTGTGAAGGTAGCGAAGCCATTGACCAGTATGATGATGAGTTCATCAGGAAAGATATCGCAAAAGTTGTTGTAAGTACCCTTTCCATAAAAGAATCTGAAACACAGCTGTTCTTAGAAAATTGCCCTAACTTCTCCGGCTCGCAACACGAAAAGTTCTTAAACGGATTGAACTATGTTTACCGCTATGGCACATTTGCGCAAAAGCACAATCTGACTGCGGATGAACTTTATCTGCTACAAGATGCAGGCCTCGGCTCATTGGCCGACGATATTCGCGCTTTTTCGATGGCTATCCGCAAATGGCAGAGCACGTCGCTGCCCATGTCGGTACTGGAAGATTTGCTCCGCAATCCGGACGATTCCGTCACGAAAAAAGCGGAAGCGTTTATGGGGGTCGCCCTAAATGCAGAAAATGGAGAATATGTCCTTGGTTCATTGTATACCACAATTTTGGACTCATGGAATGCCGTTAAAGTTGACGAAGAAAAAGAATTAAATAGCTATCCGGTTGAAAATGATAGTGGTGAGGGTGAACCTCAGGAACCGGGAAGAGATGAAACACCCCAAGAGGGAGATGGCGACGAGCAGGACGAAGAGCCTGTTGTAGATGAGTTTGTGGACAATGTCATTGCATACAAGGATGCTTGCAGCAAGATTTTGCAGTCTTTGGGTTTTGCTGACAACCCCTATGTGGACCAGTTGGCACAAGAAGAATTACCCCATTCAACGTCTCTAACAGCTCTAGAAAATTGGCTCAGAAAAATCCTTAACGAAGAAGAACCTCAGCCGGAAGAACCGCAGAGAAATCTCCGCGATGTTCAGGAACCGGAAAATCATGTCGCGGATATTCTTGATGATGATAAATTGCCCATCCAGAGACTCTATTTATTCTATGGTCGCTTGAAATCCATCTGGTTGGAGGAGCAAGTTTATAAAATGCTTTCTCAGGAATTTGGCATAGCCGCAGAACAAAAGGCGCAAAATGCGTTTAAGGCTTTGCTTGTCAAGATTCCTGCGGCAGCCATAGAGCAATGGGTTGGTTTTGTCGAAAATGCTATTTGGCGGCAGCCTCCGATGGAGACAACATCTAACGACATTATTGCCTACTATGCTTTGTATAAGGCGAACATCCTATATTCGTATGTTTCCAATTATGTAATTAATTCGGTAGATATGGAAAACGGTCTAGCGCTGGGCTTTGGATGGGATGGTTGGAGCAATTTGTGTAGTACTCAGGCTATTGACAAAGATGAAAATATTTACATCATTCCTGTTCTAACCCCTCATTCGGTATTGGAACCTCTTGTTGATGCGTTTGCAGTTTCCGATGCTTGTGGTAACTCTGAATATTCGTATGCAGTAATTCCTCCTGTAGACGAGGATTCGCCAAGTACCGCTATAAGAACTTTGAGGGATTTAAAGCTGTTGTTGCTCATCCCGCAGAAGGTTTTTGAACGATGCTATGCCTATGCATTTAGTGACAGCAATTTAATTACAACCGAACAAAATGGTGAATCTATACAAGTTTTTGATTGGGGTAAGTTGTGTGGTTGGGATGATACGGATAACTGGCTCAAATTCTTTAAGGTTTACCAACTCTATCTGAAAACATTTACCGCACCGGATGTTCTGGAAAATCTCTTTATAGAATTGACTAGAAATGAAATTGAAAACGAAAACTCGACAGGCACAACAAACCTTATCGGTGCCGTCGATGCGTTGAATAAAAATTTGTATGATAATTACGATAAGCCGACATGGTACAAGTTTATACAAAGCGTAAGCGATGAAATCCGCAGGGAGCGCAGGGATGCGCTTGCTGGACTTGTTTGTTGGGAATCACAAAACGAAGGTAAACCATATAGATACCCGCGCTCGTTCTTGAACGCGAACGACTTGTATGCCTACTACATGATCGACATTCTCATGGAACCCGACATGTCCATGTCAAGAATTGTTCAGGCGAATGCATGTCTACAGCTTTTTGTTCAGCGTTGCCAGCTTGGGCTTGAAGGTCAGGGGGCTGACTGTTCGAATCTGTTTAGCGATTCTGCACTCGCCCAATGGGAATGGATGAAAAACTATCAGGTGTGGGTGGCGAACCGCAAAGTGTTCCTGTATCCAGAAAACTGGCTCGATGTGAGCTTGCGTGATGACAAAAGTTCGTTCTTCACCGAACTGGAAGAACGCCTGCAAGAAGTGGGTGGCGACAGCGACGATATGGAGCGCATCTACGCAGAATACCTGGAGAAGATGCGGGAAACCGCCAACCTTGAAATAGTGGGCTGTTGCAAGGAAGATGGCGATCCGAACGGGGAAACCGTCTATACGCTGCATATTATTGGGCGCACTCGAGGAGAACCGCACCGTTATTACTACCGCAAGTATTTCGCAAAGAAAGACCCTCCGGGAATGTGGTCTCCGTGGGAACTCATCGAAGCCGATATTACGGGTGATGTTGTCTTTCCGCAAATAATGAACGGTCGTCTGTATTTGGCTTGGCCTCAGTTTGTTCAGGGGCAGCGACAGCTAAATTCGGGTGTTGCCGATACAAGTAAGGGCGTCAGTTCTCCGCAAATTGAGTTCTATGTGGAAATCAAGATGACTTGGACCTGCTTTAACGGCAAGAAATGGACGGGTGTAAAAACGACCAAGAATGCCTTGTATGATTCGTCCCTGAATCCTCTTGATTTTCAATTGGATCAGGATGAACAAATAGGAGACAGGTATCATTTCAAGACATCGTTAGATGACAGAGGGGTGAATTTCCAATTATATAGGACCTTGCTTGATATTCAAGAAGATGATGATTTGGCTGGATTCTTTAAATCGAAGGCTGATGAATTTTTAGAGAAGTTTAAAAATCAGCACATATTCCATTACTTACTGATGTCTCGCCATTATTTAATGATGTCTAAGGTTGCGGAAAATCAAAAGCGAAAGACTATTACGGTTACAGGTGATACAAAAGTTAATCAGTTTGTTGAAACAAGATGCTACAAGGGGGTTGAAACACAACGGTTGTCTCCCATAGGACAAATTGTTTTTTATGCAGACGGAAAAGATGAATGTAGAGCGAACGGCGTTGATACGGTTACAATTTCAGAAGAAAATTCAAAAAAGATTGTCGATAGAAAAAGACTAGAAGATCTTGCACCAAAAGGCGATGAACGCGGAATACTGGTCAAATATTTCTCTCCAGATGGAACTTTCCTCAAGCGAAACTATTGGGTTTCGGAAGGAACGCAATCCCTTGTTTATAAAAATCGAGATATTCTTTACAAGGATTGCGAATTCCGCATATTGCCCGTGAATATGGATTTTTATAATCCTGACGACATAGAAGGGCATATTAGCAATTTGCCTTTCTTCTACATGGATTCTACGAATACTTTCTTTGTCTATCCGAAATCGGACAGAAAGAACAATGTGACCTATGAATTTGTCCTGATGTCGCATCCGCTGGTTGATGAATTCTTCAACCAGTATCGCAACGGCGGAAAGAAGGAACTCCATAGTCGTGGAATTCAGGCGCTGGAACGCGTAGATAGTTATTACACTATGTATTCTGGCTATAACTACTACTTTGGTTCCGCAATCGGCTACCACATTGCCGGTGACTGGGCCGCTTGGGACATGGGACAGACTTTCTTTGAAAATCAATATGAACCTTCCGCTTGGGTTTCATCTCCATATCCCGCACCTTATGTGGATTTCCACTGGAATACTCCTAACGGAATCTACAACTGGGAATTGTTCTTCTATGTCCCTGTGCGGATTGCTGACAAGTTGATTTCCGAGGAAAAATATGAAGCTGCGTTAGAATGGCTCCAGCTTGTGTTTGATCCGCAAGCTAAAAAGGAGGGCCCCGAAAGAATTGCTCGCTGGGCCGATGATTTGCCATCCGGTTCTCAATACTGGAGATTTCTTCCGTTCTATGCGAATCCGGATGCCGACAAGACTATTCTTGAAACATTGTCTGTGCTTACCAAATCGAGTGACACGAAAAAGAAACAGGAATTGCAATGCCTTATTGACCAATGGAAGTTTAATCCGTTCGAACCTCACCTAATTGCCAAGATGCGCTATGTCGCCTATCAGAAATTCGTGATAATGAAGTATCTGAATGTTCTTATTGCTCGGGGCGATGAACTGTTTACGCAAGATACTACAGAATCCGTTAACCTCGCTATACAGTTCTACATCATGGCGGCAGATATTCTCGGCCCCAAGAGCGCCGAAGCACCCGATCCATCGGTAGAAGAAGTCTGGACTGCGGCAAAAATGCTTTGCGTTGCCAAGGATGAAGACAAGAATAAAAATCATGATTGGGCAAATTCGCTTATTGAATATGAAGACTCTATGCTGATTGGTCGAGTCCGCGACCGTTCTACGCAACAGAGCATGATTTCGCCGCGGACATCCATGATTTCGGATATTTCCAAACAGACGTTCTACTTCAATGTTCCGCGTAACGAGAACCTGATGGCGTTCTGGGATACCGTTGCCGATAGGCTCTACAAGATCCGAAATAGCCTGAACATCGAAGGCGTCAAGAGAACACTTGCGCTGTTTGCTCCGCCCATTGACCCGGGAATGCTTGTAAAGGCTAGGGCCGCAGGGCTTTCCATCAGTGACATTCTCGCTGATGCCGGTGCAGCATTGCCGCACTATCGATTCAAGGTTATTGTGGCAAAGGCCCTGGAAATTGCCCGTGATTTGCGCAACATGCAAGAAACCTTGTTGCAGGCGTTGAAGGACAAGGATTCCGAGGCTTTGGCTCAGTTGCGTATGCAGCACCGCATCACGGCAAAAAAACTCTCGCAGAATATCTTTGAAATTCAAATGAAGGAGCTGGAAACCGAAGCGGCTTCACTGGAAATTGAAAAGGAGAAAAAGACCAAGAAACAGGAACACCACAAGTCGAGACTCGAAAAAATTGCGACCGACTTTGAAAACGGTTACGCTAAGACCATGCAGAAGGTTGCCGATTTGCGGGAAAAGACTGAGGCCGCAAAACGAATTGCTTCTGCCATGTTCAGTATTCCTGACATGGATGCCGGTGGCATTGTGAATGCGTTCGGTGGCATTGACTTCCATGTCGCTTCGTATGGTGGCCGAAAGTTGGGCGAAGCCGCATTGACAATGGCTGAAAGCTACCTTTCCAAGGCGCTAGAAAGGGAAGCTGCCGCCTTGCAGCAGAAGGCCAAGGGCGAAGAAAAGAAAGCTACGGAAGAAGAAACCTTCGAGGAATCTATTGCAAGCAATGAAATAGACCAGACGCAAAAGCAAATTCTTATCAATGCGATTCGTCAGCAACGCAACGAAAAGAAACAGGAACTCTTTGAGAAGGAACTTGAACGTGACGAGGAAGAATACGAATTCCTTTGCGACAAGTTCACGAACAAGGATCTGCACGAATGGCTTGTAAAGCAGATGACCAAGCTTTCCAAGACCATGTGTAAGCTTACAACGAAGGTGGCTAAGATGGCTGAAAAATGTTACCACTTCGAAATAGGCGACACCGACATGGGCAACGCAAAGACATTCATTAGCAACAGCTATTGGGATGGTGCCTATAGTGGCCTGCTCTCTGCCGATAGGCTTATCGCAGATTTGCATGCCATGGAAGTTGCTTATTTGGAGAATGACAAGAATGAACATCTGATAACGTGCCCGATTAGCCTTAAAACTTTGATGATTGCAGAGCAAAAACTAGATAGTACTGCCAACGAAGCCAAAATATTTGAAACTTTGAAAAGTTGTACATTCGCCATTAGTTCTAATGAGATTTGTTCGGGGCTTGATCTTGAATTCTGTCGTATTCGTGATGTTCGCTTACAGGTTTTAACTCAGGAATACGATAGTGTTTCTTTAAATGTAAAACTATCGTTGGAAAGCAATTTTCTTGTTGCAGGGAAAAATATTGTTGAAAACAGGATAGGTGTAAAAAAAATGGCAACAAGCATGGCTAATTCTGATTTTGGGAAATTTGACTTTAGTTTTAAAGATGACAAATATTCTATTTTCGAAGGTGCTGGGCTTGATTCGTCTTGGAGGTTGTCTATTAGTGACAATTTAGGTCTAGAAAAGATTAGCGATGTAATCTTATATGTAAGTTTCACGGCAAGAAATTCATAAGGAGTTGTTATGAAAAAAAATGTTTGCTCTGTTGTTTTAGGAGTGTCTATGCTTCTTTTTTGGGGGTGTTCCTCTGATTCTGCTGGTAGCGTAAATCCTGAAAATCCTATCAATTCTAAAACGTCAACATGTGCTTTGGTGAATAATTATTTGCCAGCATCTTCGATTTTATATAGTGATGATGGGAGGGGGGGGTGTATTGCGTCAGGACAAAGTTTTTCTAATGATGAATATATGGCCTATGATGCAGCTTTGGTTGCCATGGGATTTAATAAATCTGATGTATCTGTGGGCTCTGCGAGTTATACTAAATCCGTCGAAGATGCTAGTATTGTGACTGTAGATTTGTCCTACGTGAGTGAATCGCAGATTCTTTCTGTGGTGGTGACAAAACAAGATCGAATATATGTTTTGGGGGATGTGGAAAAAGTTGCAAAATTGTATATAGAGCCTGTTGTGCAGCATTTTTATAATTTGGATCTTGTTTGGAATGGATCTCTTGATAGTATTAAAACAACATATGATCAAGGAAATATTGAAAATTTGAAGGTTTTTTGTAGTCAAATTGAACAGGTGTTAACTGAGAACGGATGGACTAATGTAAATATTGATTATTATGCGGGTAATCTGACATATATTTATGCTTATATGTTATATGAAAATAAATCTTATTCCTTGAATGTGGAATTATTTGGGCGGAACAATTATAACCCTCATTACGAACAAACTCAAGTGACGATAAAATTAATGAAACTTTAATCATAGAAGTGACTGTTGAAAAATATTCTTCTTGTGTTTTTTATTTTTGACAAAAAATTAAATGGATTATGTATTAAGGGGCTAGGTTAAAAGATTGTAAAGTCAACAGTCGTTTTTATTATAGATTCTATAAAAAACGCAGACTCAATCGAGTCTGCGTTTTCAAAATGTCATCCCCGCGAAGGCGGGGGATCTTTCGTGTATGGCGGTTAGCGAACAACCTTGCGATCGTCAGCGGTCATATTGAGGAATTCAGGAACCGTCTTAAAGTTTTCCAAAATATCTTGGAAATTTTTATTTCCGCCCTGTTTACGTTTACGAATTGTGATTGAATTGAATTGTTGCTCTTTTTCGCCTACAATAATCATGTATGGCACTTTCTGCATTTCACATTGACGGATTTTATAGCCCAATTTTTCATTTGACTCGTCAATTTCAACGCGCATGCCGGCGTTCACCAGTTCGCGTTCCACCTTGTGGGCGTATTCAGCGAACTTTTCGGAGATGGGGAGGACGCGTGCCTGGACCGGAGCGAGCCACAGCGGGAAATCGCCCATGAATTCTTCGATAAGAATGCCCAGGAAGCGTTCGATGGAACCCACGGCTGCGCGGTGCAGCATAACGGGGATGTGCTTCTGGTTGTCCTTACCCACATATTCAGCACCAAGGCGCTGCGGCAAGTTGAAGTCAACCTGGATAGTACCGCACTGCCAATCACGGCCGAGGGAATCCTTCAGGGTGAATTCAAGCTTCGGGCCGTAGAAGGCGCCTTCGCCCGGGTTCAAGATGTAGTCGAGGCCAGCAAGCTTGGTGGCTTCTTCGAGAGCGGCTTCAGCCTTGTCCCAAAGTTCGTCAGAACCCACGCGGCGTTCCGGACGGGTAGAGAACTTCACCACGATGGAATCGAAACCGAAGTCGTGGTAGATTTCCTTTACGAGAGCGCAGAAGTCAGCCACTTCGGAAGCGATCTGTTCTTCAGTACAGAAGATGTGGGCGTCATCCTGAACGAAGCCGCGGACGCGCATCAAACCGTGCATGGTGCCGGCGGGTTCGTAACGGTGGCACTTGCCGAATTCAGCAAGACGCATCGGAAGATCACGCCAGCTGCGGAGGCCAGTGTTGAAGATCTGAATGTGGCAGGGGCAGTTCATGGGCTTCACAGCCATTTCAACGTCGCCAGCCATGGTCTTGAACATGTTTTCGTTGTACTTGTCGGCGTGACCGGACTTAATCCACAAAGTCTTGTTCACGATTTCCGGAGTGATCACTTCCAGGTAACCGCGACGGTCGATCTTGCCACGGATGTAGTCCTTGAGGGCGTTCACCATCTTGGTGCCGTTGGGGTGCCAGAACACCATGCCAGGAGAATGGTCTTCGATGTGGTACAGATCCATTTCCTTACCGATGCGGCGATGGTCGCGCTTTTCGGCTTCTTCAAGGAACTTCAAATAGGTTTCCAGGCCTTCCTTGTCGGCAAAGCAGGTGCCGTACACGCGGGTCAGCTGGTCGCTGTTCTGATCGCCGTGCCAGTATGCACCTGCGAGGGAGAGCAGCTTGAAGGACTTCAGCTTGCCAGTGCTGGGAACGTGAGGACCTGCACAGAGGTCTTCCCAGTTCTTGCCCGGTTCGCCGTTTGCATAGAAACTCAGGGTGCCGTCGGCGCCTTCACGAGCCAGAGCGCGTTCGGCGTTGTCGGTCTTGTACTTGTCGCCAGCGGTGCGCTTCAGGCCTTCTTCACCGGAAACAACCACGCGAGTGAACGGGCGGTCTTCCTTGATGATTTCCTTCATGCGCTTTTCGATCTTTTCGAAATCGGACTGCTGAAGCGGGGTCGGTGTCATCAAATCGTAGTAGAAACCCTTTTCAACTGCGGGACCGTAAGCCAGCTTTGTGCCCGGGAAAAGGTCGCAGATGGCTTCTGCCATCACGTGGCTGCAGGAGTGGCGGAGCAGCATCAAGCAATCCGGATCGTCATTGTTCGGAGTGATGATCTTGAAAGCGCCATCTTCAGTAAGGGGGCGGGAGAGATCCAGGACCTTGTCGCCCAGCTTTACGCCGAGAGCCTTGCGTGCGAGGCCTTCAGAAATGCTCTTTGCTACATCGAGGCCGGTGGTGCCAGATTCAACGGTACGTACGCTGCCATCGGGCATGGTGAGGTTGATTTGAGACATAATAATTTCCTTTTTTGGGCAGTTCTTGCCCGGTTCCCTAGAAATACGACATCTAGCGGTGAGGGCAAACATAGAATTTGGAGAGCGTCGTGGCTACCGGATTTGCCTGGTTGACATGACTGAGCCGTGCTAAATGCACTCGAAGAGTGCCAATTAGGAATTATGAATTATGAGAGAAAAAGAGGGTGGAGAATGTGTGTTTTTGCGAGTTGTTTTTTGTATTTTCTCCACTGACATGCGATGGTTGCAGAACTGTTCTGTAACAAGCCGTATTTTCTACATGATTCCTTATGGGATTTTTATGGAAATGCGGCTTTTTTTTGTTATGTCGGAATGAATTGTAATGATAAAGAATTGATTTGTAATGACAAATAATGTAACTTTAAGCTGTAGAACAAAAATAAAGGATATTTCTATGGCTACTTTGCAACTGCGCGTGGATGACGAACTGAAGGAAAAGTCTGATAAGCTTTTCCAGTCTTTGGGAATGGATACATCCACCGCGATCCGCGTTTTTTTGAAGTTCGCTGTAGAGTATAATGGTATTCCGTTTGAGGTCCGCCACAAGCCGGACCTTTCCTTGGAACGTGCTGTTGCCGATAGTCGAAATGGTGAAAATCTTCATGGACCGTTCGCAACCGCCGAGGAGGCCGTTGCATCGATGCTGGAGGATTAGTGTACTGCATCGTCTATACGAACCGCATGAAACATGACGCCAAATTGATGAAAAAACGAGGCAAGGACATGGGCAAACTGGTTGCAGTGCTAAATAAGTTGGCTGCAGGAGAAACTCTGCCGGAGTCAAATCGCGACCATCAGTTGACAGGATCCTTGAAAGATTTCCGTGAATGCCATATAGAACCTGACTGGCTGCTGATGTATCAAATCATTGAAAACCAGCTGGTGTTATCCGCGACCGCAACAGGCTCCCATTCGGATCTATTTGGAAGATAGCGTATTCTCAATGCTGTCTCCCTGCAGGAAAATGTCGTGGGGACTGTTGAGGGCCAATTCATTCATTCCCCCTAAATTAGGCACGAAAAAGGCGCCCCCCAATGGAGCGCCAAATTATACCAAAAGACACCAAAATTTATTTTTTTTAAGACAAACCCTAACTAGGTGCTTATAAAATGATTTTGGAAGAAATTATCAGCTCGGACAAGTTTATTCAATGGACTTTAAAAACGGGTTATAATATTGGGATGATGATTCCGACGGGCTTTTGGATTGATCGCAATATTGGGAAAGGTAAAGAGTCTCTGGAATTGCGTGAAGAGGTGAAGTTTGACGATTTCTTAAATGCTTTGAATTAATCTGTTTTGGAAGGAAATGATCAAATAGCAACCTTTTTAATAAAACAGAGAAAAAGACATAAAGATCAAGATGGGCTTGTCCTGTAATTGTTTTTTGTGAGGAATGCGTAATGAAAAACGGAAAAGAGCCAAATCCGAATACCGTGCATCCTATCGCCGGTTATGAGAAAGAAATATATGTGAGACCAACAATTAAGAATCCGAATATTATTGTTGGCGAGTTTTCTTATATTGCTGATTCTGAATTTGAGAGTCATGTGACGAACTTCTACCCGTGGAGTAGAGACAAACTGATTATCGGCAAGTTCTGCCAAATTGCATCAGGTGCAGAGTTTATGATGAATGACGCAAACCACCAGATGAGTGCGATATCTACTTTTCCGTTTTATACACTTGAAGGCTGGGACATGGAGGCTCCAAATCCGAATGATATGCCGTTTAAGGGAGATACTGTTATAGGGAATGATGTCTGGATCGGGCAGGATGCGACCATCCTTCCGGGAGTACATATCGGTGATGGTGCCATCATCGGCGCAAAGAGCGTAGTTGGAAGCAATGTGGAACCTTATACGATTGTTGCAGGAAATCCGGCGAAACCTATACGTAAGAGATTTGATGATGAATTGATTCATCTGTTGCTTGAATGGAAATGGTGGGATAAAACCATTGAAGAAATTAACAGTCTGATTCCGATACTGACATGTTGCGACCTTGATAAAGTTAAAACAGAAATAAAATCAAAACTGAAATAAGAACATGCCCTCCCGGTCATCAGAAATGGTGACCAGGAGGGCTTCTTCGTGCCGGTATTCAGTTTTATATGGGCTATTTTGATGCCCGGATAAATCTTAGATGACATAAAATAAAAAAACGAGTTTTTCAGGGGAAACTCGTCAAAAAACCAGCCGCCCAAGTCCTTTCGAACCCCGACTTTATAGAATTCCCTTACGGGCCTATACGTTGCAGCACTGCATTTAAAGTGCCACGTCATTCCATAATATAGTAAAAAAAGCTAGGGCTTCGGCGGCGAATATCAAGGAAGCATCGTTGCCCCCCCCCTTGTTTCCCGTGACAGATTGTCTTACCTTTAGTAAGTAAATGTAAGGAATTAAGATTTTGTCGGCTAAAATAACCACAAAAGATCAAAATATCATGTCTGTGAATGCTCAAATGGAACTTGGGTTTTAGGAGGGGGCCTTGATTAACGCTTTTCTTGGAAAATCTTTTGCAGATGAACTGAAAGAATGGCGTCGTGATTTCGATGTGGTTGACGATGGAGTCATCAAGATTTTGAATAACAAACCTCAAACTGCCTAATATCAAAAAGGTTTCAAAAATTTGGGGATGATGTGTGGGGGCGAACTGGCAATTTTTGAAATTGTAGCGATTTCCGTACCAAAAATCAAAACACAGTATCCAACTTCTTGTAGTTGAAAATTCTGTGCTCCATGTAAGAATCCATTTCGTCACCGGAATAAATCAGGCCGCCTTGTTTTCCTTCAAAATTTGGGACAAAGCTTTCGGCTTTGGTGAAGTTCTTGAAAAATTCCTGCACAATGGAATCGCTGGCTTTGATTTCGTACGGAACGACGGATCCGCCTCTAACATCAAGCAAGTCGATTTCAATGCCTGATTCTGTTCGTAAAAAGTAAAGGTCAGTTTTTTTGCCAGCATTCAGTCGAGCCTTCATGGCTTCGAGTATAACCATGTTTTCAAACAGGTTGCCGAATAAGCCATCTTTTTCAACACGTTCTGCATTTGTCAGGGAGAGCAGCGAACACGGAATACCCGTATCTACAAAGAATACCTTTGGCGATTTTGTCAAGCGCTTGGTAACATTGCCAAACCACGGCTGCAATGTAAATACAATGTGGCTTGCTACCAAAACGGAAAGCCATTCCTTGAGAGTTGTAGAACTTACGCCGACATCGCCTGCCAAGCTGGAGTAATTGATAATTTGCCCAACTCTGCCTGCCAGTAATGTGAGAAACAGCTCAAACTTGCGAAGATCCTTGACATTAATTAAGGTTCGGACATCTCGTTCAATGTATGTTTGGATATAGTCGCGATAGTAACTCTCTGCTTCAAGATTTTTTTCGTAGAGGCGTGGCATGCCTCCGTTTAAAATGAATTCGCCCCGAGAAAACTCTTTGTTGTAGTTTGAAATTTCAGAAATGGAATAAGGCAGCAGAGTAAAGATGCTTGTTCGTCCGGCGAGGCTCTGGGAAATCGCTTGGCTCAATAAGAGCTGCTGGCTACCCGTGATTACAAACTGTGCGTCCAGTCCTGTTCGATCTACCTCCACTTGTACCTGGCTCAGCAGTTCCGGACAATTCTGGATTTCGTCTAGGATGATGGGGGGCTTATGGGATGCCAAAAATCCCTTGGGGTCTCTGTGGGCAAAATCTCTCAAATCTCGTTGTTCCAAGTTTACATACTTGTAATTAGGAAACAGTTTTTTTGCCAAAGTAGTTTTGCCGGATTGCCTTGGCCCGACAATCGTTATGACTGGGTATTTTATTCCTTCTGAAAGAATTTTTTCTTCAATTTTCCTAGAAACCATGCCTAGAATATAACTAATACATTGTGGAAATTTCAAGTTAAATTTGATATTTCCACAATAATCAATGTCAGAACGGATGATTGAAAATACACAAACCTTACTTTGTGTAATGGTTTGTATTATATTTTGATAAAATTGCTTCGGCTCGGAAATACCCAAATGTGAACATTTGGGTGCTTCGCTCGCCTTGCATATTTTTGTAATGTATTGAACTTGTAATGCGAGGCGTTTATGGCAACTACTGTGCTACAGATTCGTATGGATGAAGACCTCAAGAACGAGGCCGCGGATCTTTTTGACAAGATGGGGATGGACCTTCCCACTGCAATCCGCGTTTTCTTAAAGCGAGCTGTGGCTGAAAAGGCGATTCCCTTTGAAGTTCGCGAACCTCGCGCTACTTACTCTGCCAATAAAGGTTGGAATGCGTTTATGGAGTTGCGCAATCAGGCCCAGCAAGGCCCTGCCGCAGGGATGAGTGAAGAAGAAATCGAAGCAGAAATTTCAGCCTACCGCGCGGGAAAGTAACAACGGCGGAGGAGCTCGTGGTGTACGCTGTTATTGACACTAACGTCATTGTGTCATCTTTGTTGACGAAGAATCCTTTGTCTCCTGTGATGTTGGTGATGCACGAACTTTTTGCTGGGAAAGTGCAATTGCTTGTTAATGACGCTATTCTTGCGGAATACAAAGAAGTCCTTTCTAGACCTAAGTTTGAGCTTGACGAAAAAGCGGTTTGCGAAACTTTGGAAAATATCAAAAGCCTTTGTATAAACGTTGATGCTCCAGAAAGCGGAGTTGTACTTCCCGATCCCAAGGACATTGTGTTCTATGATGTTGCTCTTGCTTGCCGTGACAAGGACGCGTCGCTTGTAATGGGGAATACCAAACATTTTCCAGGAGTTTCTTTTGTTGTAACTCCTCGGGAGTTTCTAGAAATTCTTGTGAAGGAGGGGGTGTGAAGAACGAACATGAAAAGTCGTTTCTTGAGGAACTTGAAAAATGGCGCAAGGATTACAATGTGACTGACGATAGTGTTGCTAAAGTCCTGAATAGAAAATCCAGGGAACTATCCAATGCGAAAAAGAATCCCAAAATTTGGGATTCTTCTTTCGTGTTCTGAAGTTCAGATTACTTCACCACGTAGATGCTGTTTCGAGGCGTTCCTGGGATTGAAATCTTTTTGCCTTCTTCTATATAGACTTGGCGGATGGCGATTCTTTGTCCCATGGGATTGAAAACGTGGACGGTGGCCATACCGCTCTTACGGGCGATTTGCATATCCTTTGCTATTGCAGTGGGGTCCGTACTGTCTGCAGGATTCTTTTCTACTTCAGAACTGTCAGCAGGAATTTCCCCTATTTCGGTACTATCCGCGGGCGTTTCAATATCGGGGACCTTGGTGGAGTCATCCTCAACGGGTTTTGTGTATCCGTCCACTAATCCGTTCAGGTAGATTTCCATATTCAGGTAGCCGGATGCATCCTTTTTCAAGGCGTCGCTGGGATCGTTCTTATTCAAACCCATTTTCTCTTCCCATTCATCGGGAATGCCATCCTTGTCGGTGTCGGTCTTGGTGCCGTCTTTAAAGTTGCCAACCACATTGGCGAGGCTTAAGCTTGCTTCGTCAGAAATGATAGCACCCTTTTTCCCCAGAGAAGTCAATTCGTCAATCATGTATTTGTCAACGTCATCGCGTGCGGGGTAAGAGGCTCCTACTTCTTTCACGATAATGTCGTAGGCTTCCTTGGCGGATGTTTGCTGGGTGATGGCTGCAAAGGCTACGGGCAAGTTTTCGAAACTATCGTGCGATGCTACCGTTTTAGACCCGTAGAAAGATCCGTCGGATTCTGTGGTCGCCAGGGATCCGCCCAGCTGTCCGTTTCCATCGGCATCGATGTAGTTGCCTTTCTGGTAAATCTGGAACGTTTGTGTGCCGCGGGTAAAGGCGGATGTGCCGCTGGAATTGGGGCCGCCAATAAAGTAGTTGTCTTCTACTGCGGCCCAGGAGTTTCCTTCGGAATCACCCATAATGTAGCCGCCGCCTCCGCCCCAGTTATAAACCACGTTGTTTACAAACTGGTTCAGACCCTTCACCTTCGGGTTACGAGTCTTGTTATCAATGTACAAATTGCGGAATAAGGTTACACCGCCATCAGTTTGTATCAGGCCTCCGCAGGAATGGTCGTGCAGTCCTTGGCCGATAATGGAATTCTGGATGGTAATGTTTGCGGGTTTGCTACCCTTGTTGTCCCAGCTAATGGAGAAGGTTTCATCGCGGCCCCAGCTAATGGACAGATGGTCAAAAATCATATCGGTGCCGTTAGCCACACCGGCGGCATCCTTCTTGCCGCTAGGCGCACTTTTACCCATGCGGAAACGCATGTGGCGAATAATCAAGTTCTTGGCGCCAGAAAAGGAAACGCGATCACCGTAAACCACAACGCCATCCCCTGGGGCCGTTTGCCCGGCAATGATGGAGTTGCCCTTGAAAACCAAGGTACTCTTCAGCTTGATAATGCCACTGACGTCGAAGACCACAATACGTCCGTCTTTACTGACGGCGTCTCTCAAGGAGCCTGTGCCGGAGTCGTCTAAGTTGGTGACGTGATAAACTTCAGGAGCGCTGGCGGCGCGAACGCCCAAAGTGAAGCGGCCAAATCCCTCGGCAGAGGGGAATGCCAACAGAGGTTCAGCGGCAGATGCTGCGGAGATCCCGAAGGACAAAATCAGAGCTGAGCTTAGAAAATTTTTCATACAAACAATCCCTTTTTAACACCAGCTGTAAATCTAATGTTTTTCAGGAAAAATACGATGAAAAAGTCTAGGAAGCGTTCAAAAACCGTTGTCTTTGGACAATTCTACTTTTTGGGGGCTGTATTGAGGAGAATTAGCAACTCACCCAAACAGTTTTTGGTTAAACTCTATCTCAAAGCCTGCGTAATGGGGTGTCAGCTTGCGGAGGGTGGTGCAGAGTCCGTCGGTTTTTCCTTGGTAGGGAAAGTTTTTACGAACTTTCAGTTCTGGTGCCCTAGCGTGAATTTCGCTGATGATTACGTTTGCAATCATGTTTTCTTGCGGGCGGCTCGGGTCAAAGAGAATGCCGATGTCGGCGTCCCTTTCCTTGCCGTTCAGTACCGGCGTAAAACTGTGGATCGCCAGATGTAGAACGGGTGTTGTTGCTGCGGTGGTGCTGACGTATTCTTCTACGGCATTGCGGTAACCCAGATAGTAGGCGAAGGCTCTCTTTCTTAGGGCGAAATATTTTGCGTCCCCCTGATTGTCCTTGATGGAATCCCAGAATTCGCTGAACACGCTATGGTTCCATAGGCTTCGATTCAGGTCGATAAAAAGTCTGCTGTATTTTCCAGCGCAGTAGAAATCGGGCTTTTCCTGTTTGACAAGACGTTTATAGATGTCATAAACACCATAGTCGTAACCCCGATGGGATTCCAAAATTTCGCAGGGAATGTTTAGATTCCTGGCGAATGAGGGAACTGCGTTATGGGCATGTTCGCAGGAGAGGAGTAGTTTGAAATCGTTGAACATAGAATGGCTCTTGTTGTGCGGTTTGATTGGATTACTCTTCCACTCCATAGAGGGTATTTTCGGCTAGGCAGTGAGCCAAGCGTCCGTATTCACAAACAAAGTCGTCATGGCCGGGGTTGGCACCTACATTTTTTACTAGAGCACTTGCCAGGGTTCCGCGCTTAAACATTTTGCGGAGAAGCTCCAGGGAATGTACGGAAATTTTGGCTTGAACCTTAGAAGTGATTTTCTGAATCAGTTCGCCGGCGGTGATTTCGCTAGCCTCGATGCCAAAGACGGTAAGGAAGTTTCTGTCGCGGATGATGGTCTTTTCTGCAAAGCGGGTGGTGTCCATCAGGATCTTTGCTAAGGCCTCCGTTTCCAAAGCTTTTACGCGTTTCAGGGCGCAGCTGGAATTGATGCCGTTGAAGGCGCCTTCAGTAAGGCCCTTCAAGACTGCTACTTCCCATTCGGCGATGGCGATGTCTGCATCGGGGCATTCCTGAATATCCACCAGGCGGATTTCTACGGCGCCGCGATCAAAGCGGGCGATGGCTCCGCGACTGTTTAGGAAGAAATGGTTCAGCAGGTGTTCCGGATCGTGGGGGGCGATGTCCTTCTTTACTTTCTCGAAAATCTGCTTGTTATAGTCTTCGTAGGTAAAGACGGCTTCCGGAATCACGAGCCCTGCAATGCTAGGGACTCTATCCTGATTGTGGCGGTAGGTTTCAATACGGCCGTCCAGGAAACCGCAGTATTTCCCATCCAGGAAGGGGCTGGAGGCGGCGATGGCGGGAATCAGGGGCAACAGCGCGCGAATAGCGGCGTGCAGTTTTCCAAATTCTTCGTCACCATTGAAGCTCAGGTTGATGTGGGTGCTCTGCAGGTTTGCCCAGCCGTGACCCTTGCAGTTGAAAATGCGGTCATAGGTCTCGTAGATTTCGTTGCAGTCATAGGGCCACAACTGCATTTCTGCCGGATCCATAAAGGGGTGGGCTGCGCTAGGCAGGAGCATGGCGTTTATGGATTTCAGCTTTTCGTTGGCAAGGAGAATTTCCTTGTGGAAGGTGGCTCCCAGATTCTTTAGGTGGTCCACCGGTTCGGCGCATTTCAGTTCCAGAACATGGCTAACCAGTTCGTTGGAAAGGCCAATGGGGCCGTGCTCCACGTCGGAAAGTTGTTCGCCGTTCTTGTCATGACCCAGGGGCACATCAGCACGAGGGAGAACATTGAGATTGTCACGGTCAACGATCATGTATTCCATCTCGATGCCGTATTTTTGCCAAAGTTTGTATGCGTTCATAATTATTCTCCACTCGTCATTCTGAGCGCAATGCCGAAGAATCCATAAAGCATTTCACTGGATCCTTCATTTCGCTGCGCTCCATTCAGGATGACGTATTCAGTGCACCCTTATTCCTACAGGTAAAACTCTCTTTCGTGTTGAAGGATCTTTTGCTGTGCTGCGTTCAAGCGGTCTTCAATTCGGTGACGCAAAGATCGCATAATGGCTGAATAAATTTTCTTTTTGCCCACTTGGTCTTCGATGCCGGCGTCAATGCTGGGGTTGTCATTGACTTCCATCACGATGGGGTGGCCGTTCCATTCCTTAAGATCTACACCGTACAATCCGTTTCCGATCATGCTGCAAATCTTTAGGGCGGTTTTCACAACGCCATGGGGCACGCTTTCGATGGGGAGGCAATCGAACATGCCGCAGATTTCGTCCTTGTCTTCGCTGGCCCAGTTGTAAATCTGCCAATGGTCCTTGGCCATATAGTACTTGCAAGCGTAAAGGGGCTTTCCGTCCAGAACGCCAATGCGCCAGTCAAATTCCGTGGGGGTGAATTCCTGGGCGATAAGCAGGTCGCTATGTTCGAACATCTGGTCCAGAGTCTTTTCCAGTTCTTCCTTGTTGGAGACTTTCTTGACGCCTAAGGAGAAACTGGAATCCGGGGACTTGAGCACCATAGGGAACCCGATTTCCTTGGCCAAAGTATGGCGGTTTTCGGAATGGGCGATGATGGTTCTGGGGGTATGGATTTTGGCGGCCTGCATCAGTTCCTGCAGGTAGACCTTGTTGGAACAGCGGAGGATACTGTCCGGATCGTCGATGACGGCAATGCCCAGAGATTGGGCGCGGCGGGCGAAACTGTAAGTGTAATGATTGACGTTTGTAGTTTCGCGGATGAACAAGGCGTCAAATTCGCCTACTCGGGCGTAGTCCTTCTTGGTAATCAGTTCTACGCGGAAACCTGTTTCTTCGGCAGCCTTGATGAAATTCTGGATGGCCTGCGCGTTGCTGGGAGGTTCCTTTTCATCGGGGTTGGTGAGGATGGCCAGGTCGTAAAGGTAATCCTCTTCCTTGCTTGCCACGTAGCGGTTCTTTTCGAAGTATTCCTGGGCGAACTTGTTCACCATTTCCATATGGGTTTCGGGAATTTCGTCGACGCAAATGGGGCGGATACTCTGGATAAACCATTTCTGCTTGAAAATGAACTTTGCACGAAGCAAGGGCGCCTGGAAAAGGCGGTAAAGTTCCTGGGAAAGTTCCAGATATTGGGGGCTGACATTCTGACCGAAATAAATGCTCAGTACGAATTCCGTGCCGGTCAGCTTGTGAAGATTTTTTTGAATCAGGTTGTCGATTTCGTCGGAGATATGCTTGATGACCGCAGTGGTCTTGAAGTCGCGAATGTTCTTGACGCAAGGAATTACCTTGTGTCCGCGGGCTTCTGCCAAAAGGGATACGTAGTAGCCCTTGCTCTGGTAACTGTAATCGCGGCAGAGGTTGAATACGCGGGTATTCTTTTCGCCGGTGTATTTGTGGGAGATCAGGTAATCCTGTGCGGATACGATTTCAATTCCTGGAACATTTAGTTTCCAGTTCTTCGGGTTATTCACCACGATGATTTTTTTCATGATTGTCTTCTGTTGAAGTTTTTCCCTACTTCTTTTCTACTACAAGAACGTTGCCGTCGTAGGTCATGACGCCAAGTAAAATGCTGTGGATCAATCTGAACTTATCCACCTTGTAGTAAGGTCCTTTGCAAAGGGGATTTGTGCAATCCGGGTCTGCCACCAGAAAGTTTTTCTTTTCGTCTAGGCCGTAGAGTACCACGAAGTGTCCGCAGGGGTCACCCTTGATATCGTCAGAGACGGAACGATCGTTTTCGTCGGTGTATTCCCGCTTGCATCTGTAGAGATAGGTGGCCGAGAGACCGCAAAGGACAGGGGTGCCCTTCTTAAAGAATTTCTCGAACATGCTAGCCCGCAAATCGGCGGTTGCGATGGTTCCTCCAAGGTCAATGAAGCGGATGTAGGCTTCGATGGCCTTCTTCAGCTTGGGGGCGTGTTTTGCCTTGTGCAGCGCGCAAAGTCTTTCGCGCAGTTCCGGCATTTTCAAGTCGCTCCAGCTGGGATCGAAAATCTTGAGATTGTAAGAGTAGATGGTGGCATTGAATCCTCTTTTTAAAGCGTCTATGCCCAAGAACACCCCGAGGGTGCCGCCTTCTTCAAGAGATTCAATTTCTGAGATGAGTTGGTGGAGGGGAACGTTTAAGCCAAGATGCGCGTAAACCGCATGAAGGCTCGTGGGGCCGCAGGTTACATCGTTAGGCTGCGGCAGGATTCTGATGTCCATCTTTGCCTCTGTCGAACGCCCTGGTCAACATGACCTAGGCCCTAAACTTGGCGGAGTCAGGTTGCCATCCTGGACCGTCGATTGGACATGTATAAAACTACCAATAAAAAGGTAGGAAAACAAGGGGGTCAAAAAAATTATTTTTTATACACTCTAATGTAGTCCACCAGCATTTCGTTGGGGAATTGAGAGTCGTCGATTTCGAAGCCCGGCCAGGTACCGCCAACAGCCACGTTTAGGATGAAGAAAAAGTCCTTGTGGAAGGTTCCCATTTCGCCGGCGGCGTCCTCAATCCCGATTTCCTGGTACTTGAAATCGTCCACGTACATGGTGATGGCGCTCTTGTCCCAGGTCATTTTGTAGTTGTGGAACTGGGTGATGTCCATGGGGTAGGAGGTACCGTAGTATTCCTTGGTGTTGTTGCCGTATTCGGCGTGTTGACCTTCGTGGTCCCAGTGGTGGGTGCCATAGACTACGCTTTCGTCATTGACGGCTTCAATAATGTCGATTTCGCCGCAGGTGGGCCAGCTGACCTGATCAATGTTCTTGCCTAGCATCCAGAAGGCGGGCCAGATTCCCTTGCCGGAGGGCAGGGCGATGCGGGCCTCGATGGTGCCGTAGGTAAATTCGAACTTGCCCTTGGTAATGATTCGGGCGGAGGTGTACTTGGCGGTTCCGAAGTCTTCCTTCTTGGCGGCAATGTGGAGGATGCCGTCCATCACGTAGGTGTTTTCGGTACGGTCGGTGTAGTATTGGAGTTCGTTATTGCCCCAGCCGGAATTTCCTGTTTCGTAGGTCCATTTGGTAAGGTCCAGGGCGGTGCCGTTAAATTCGTCGGACCAGAAGGCTGTGGGGTCGGCGGGGGTGTCTGTGGGGAGTCCTGCGGATTCGCTGCTGGCAGGGTCGTCTGCGGAACTTGACTGCGCAACGTCTGCAACAGAGCTACTAGAAATAGACTCGTTGCTGCTACTAGATTCCTCGGCTACGCTCGGAATGACATTCTGGGAACTGCTAGAAGGTTCCGCGGCGGAACTTAACGGATTCTCCACGGCAGAACTTGCCAGCGTTGCGTCACCGGAGCTTACTTGCGCTACATCTGCGGAACTTTCCAGAACGTCACTCACGGAACTTGATTCGGGAGCATTGTTGTCAGTACCTGCTGGACTGTCTGATGAACACGCAAAAAAGTTAGCGCTTGCCAACAGGAGTGCAAAAAAGTAGCGTTGAACGTTTGCCAGTTGCATAATTCAAAATTTAATCTCTTTTGTGTCGAGTTCTCATTGAACTTTTGTATATTCTCGCTTGCATTAGCGAATGCAACATAGTTTATTAGATCACTTTCCTGCCTTGTGGCGGAGGTGGTCTTTTTTTTATGCTGACAAAAAATGACCTGTGAAAATGAGTGTATTTACAAAGTGTAATACGTTTTGTATATTAAATTCTGATCGGGGGCGTGTGTGAATATTACGGACCATGCGGCCGATCAGATGAAAAAAAGAGGCTTCACAGTAGAAATGCTGGGGCAGCTTTTGAAAGGACGATACTGGTTGAAACCATCGCCTCAACGACAGAATTGTTGTTTGATGACGGGCTTTGTTGATGGAAAATGGTGGACTGTGGTTACCGAAAGTGATTTGTATACTATGGTAACAGTAAGGAGAGCTCATGCGTCGGAAATTGAAAGTGATTAGAAGGATAAATGACGATTTTACCTTGGTAGAGGATTGGCATACTAAGGAAGAATTGGAAGAGATAGAAAACGAAGTGGGGGTGGGCGAAGGTATTGTAATCCCTGCTGGCGAACCTGGCGAGTCCGTTGACCAAGCTTTGGTACGTGCACGCAAGGCCATAAGAGAATATGAAAAACAGCAAAAGAAAGTGAGGCATCATCAACATGTGTGGAAGCATTTAGGCTGCCTTGCTAGATGATTCTC